>JAZRTD010000166.1:0-4014 GCA_045651845.1 Clostridia bacterium
AAAAGGTTTCTGTTAAGAGCCGTGTAAAATTAATCTGGAAATGCCTAATTACAAAGGGGAAAACAAGGTTTATTGATTTATTTAAAGGGATAAAGTCAAGACCTGAAGCTGTTGCATCCTTTATGGCGGTTTTAGAGGTTATAAAACTTAAAAAAATTATGGTTGAGGGGGATGATAAAGACCTTAGAGTTAAGAGAATTGCTGAAGAGGATGATTTCAGCCTTGATATGATTGAGGATTAGTGCCTTTTAGGAGAAAGGAACAGGATACATATGGAAACAAGTAAGGCGCAAGCTATAATTGAGGGCTTGCTTTTTGCGGCAGGGGATAGCGTTCCTCTGGAAAAAATAGCTAATATAATTGATATGGACAAGCGAAAAACCAAAAAAATAATCTCCGATATGATTGATAAATTTGATTATGAACACAGAGGTATCAGCATAATCCAGCTTGCTGACGGGTATCAGATGTGCACAAGAGGGGAATATTTTGAATATATCTCTCTCCTTGCTGAGCCAAGACGTGCCCAGACAATGTCAAATGCCGCAATGGAAGTTTTGTCAATTGTTGCATATAAACAACCGGTAACCAGAGGCGAGATTGAGGATATCAGAGGAGTTTCCTGTGATACTATTGTCAATAAGCTTGTTGAGAGAGGCCTCATTGAGGAGACAGGCAGGCTTGATACCCCGGGCAGACCTATGGTATTTGGCACAACAGAGGAGTTTTTAAGATGCTTTGGAATAAGCGACTTGACGGAACTTCCGGATTATGATATAATCAGGGAGAACGGGCAGGACAAGCTTTATTCCCAACAGGTTATGGAGGGTCTTGATAATCTGTAAATCTGTCTGAATTTTTAGAAAGGCTGATTCTATGATAGCTCTTTGGATTATATTGGGAATTTTGTTGTTTGTCATTTTTGTTTTGACAGCCTTGTTGTTTTTAAGAACAAAAGTTATTATTTCATATAAAAATGATAAGCTTAATATCAAATTCAGAAACGGTTTGATAAAATATACTTATAAGCCAAAAGAAAAGCCTCTTAAAAAAGAGGAAAATGTTACAAAGGAGTCTATTGAAAAGGATATAGAAAATAGGAAGGCAAGGCTTACGGATAAAACATCCTTTTTGTGGATTCTTCTTCGTGAAATGAGATTTAGAGTGGAAGTTTCAAAAACAGAGATTAAAATTGATTACGGGACAGATGACCCTGCCGATACAGGAATTTTATACGGTATAATCTGGGCGGCCATTGGTAATCTCTATCAGATTTTCAATCATTATCTTGTGTTTGATTTTCCAAAAACGGAAATTAATCCTGATTTTGAGAATAAGTTGTTTGAAATTGAATTTTACGGCATAATAAGAGTAAGACTTGTGCATATTATAAATGCACTGATAAAAAGCAGAAAAAGAAAAAGATAAATTAAGGAGCGGTGAATTATGGCAGAACAACACCCAATTCAAGGACTTATGTATACTGCTATGCAGAGCATAAAAGAGATTGTTGATGTTAATACAATTGTGGGAGATGCGGTTCAAACCCCTGACGGAACAATTATTATTCCGATTTCATCCGTTAAGCTTGGCTTTGCGGTGGGCGGTTCTGAATATGGTGGTGCAAAGAAAGCGGAAGGTGCTAAAAATAATTTTGGCGGCGGAAGCGGCGGTGGTGTGTCTATTTCTCCCGTTGCATTTTTGGTTGCAGGAGAGGGCAGAGTCAGACTTATGTCGGTTAACCAGAAAACCAGCATATATGATAAGGTTTTAGACATTGTTCCATCTGCTATTGATAAGCTTGTTGATACAGTTAAGGATTGCAAAAAGAGCAAGAAGAATGACGAACCTGATATAGTTAAGATTTATGAAGAGAATAAGGAACTCACAGATGCAGAGTAGCTTTGCATTTGAATAAGGAAATACACCCTGACATATATTTTATATGGAAAGAGGGTGTTTTTCTTTTGAGGAAAATTTGGGTATTTATGGTTTTAATGGCGATGATTTGTAATATGACGGTCAATGCCGTATCAATATCGGCATCATCAGCCATTGTTATTGATGCAACAAGCGGAGAAATATTATTTGAAAAAAATGCTGATATGAAAAGAGGAATGGCCAGTACCACAAAAATAATGACGGCGATAGTCGCTCTTGAGAAAGGAAATGTAAATGATATTGTCAAGGTATCGGGAAAGGCTTCATCCGTTGAGGGTTCATCAATGTATCTAAAAGCGGGGGAGAGAATAAGTCTTGAAAATCTTATTTACGGACTTATGCTTGTGTCAGGGAATGATGCGGCAACAGCCATTGCAGAACATATTGCAGGGGACGAAGAAAAATTTGCAGAGCTGATGAACGAAAAAGCAAATGCAATAGGCGCAAACAAAACACATTTTACAAACCCTCACGGCTTATCTGATGATAAACATTATACAACTGCAAAAGATTTAGCTAAAATCACAGCCTATGGTTTGAAAAACCCTGTGTTTGCACAGATTGTTAAAACGGTATCTAAAACTGTGGAGAGAGAAGGTTTGGGGAAAACTGTGCTGGTTAATCATAATAAACTCCTTAAAACTTATGAGGGGTGTGTTGGAGTTAAAACGGGATTTACCAAAGCGACAGGCAGATGTCTGGTTTCTGCATCTGAAAGAAACGAAATGAAGATTGTTTGTGTCACATTAAATGCAGGGGATGACTGGAACGACCATAAAAAGATGTGTGATAACGTATTTGAAAGCTACAGAGCAACTCTTTATCATAGGGGCGGAACTATTGCCAAAACTGTAAAGGTTAAAAACGGAAGAGCAAAAAATATTGGTGTAATTTTTGATGAAGATATAAGGCTTGTTGAAAAACAGGAAATGGAATGGGAAGTTTATACGGAAATCCCAGACTCAATTTCCGCACCTGTTAAAAAAGGAGATGTGTTGGGCAGAGTTGTTGCAATTCATAAAAACGGAAAGAAGCTGACTTTTGATGCAGTTGCGGAAAAAGATGTATTGGAAAAGAAAAAAGGAAATAATAAAAATATTATAGAGTTTGCGGTGGATATATATTTAAATTGGGCTTGCTTCTTTTATAAATTATAAATAAATTGTTAATTATTAAACAATTTTGCAAAAAACTCTTGAAAATGGAAAAATTTTATTATATAATAACTTTGATTTGAGTTTTTTTAGAAGTGTATTTTTTTCGAAACAGAAAAGGAGAAAAATTGGTTAGATTACAGAAGTTCCTCGCAAGTTGCGGAGTTGCCTCAAGACGCGGTGCAGAGGAAATAATAAAGCAGGGACGAGTGTGGGTGAACGGTGAAAAAGTTACTCAGATGGGCGTTTCGATTGATGAAAATTATGATGAGGTTAAAGTTGACGGAGAGGTTGTCAGGGCAGAAAGCAAAAAAATGTATATTATGCTTAATAAGCCTGTTGGATTTGTGACAACGGTTTCCGATGATAAGGGTAGACCAACAGTCCTTGATTTGGTCAGCGATATTTCAATGCGAATATATCCTGTGGGAAGACTGGATTATGATACGGAAGGATTGCTCCTTTTGACAAATGACGGTGATTTGACATATAAGCTGACACATCCTAAAAGCGAAATAAAGAAAACCTATGTGGCTGAGGTCACAGGAAATATAAATATGGATACGCTTGAAAAGCTTCGCCGCGGTGTTATCATTGACGGGGTTAAAACCAGTCCTGCAACAGTTGAAGTTGTTGGGGCGACGAGGCTTGGGACAAAGCTTGAAATTACTATTCACGAAGGAAGAAACAGACAGGTCAGAAAAATGTTTGAAGAGTGCGGATGTATTGTTAAACGTCTGGAGAGAATTCGTGAGGCAGGATTAAATTTGGGGCATTTGCCCAGAGGAAAGTGGCGTAAGCTTTCTGAATCTGAGGTTAATATGCTTAAAAACATTGGAAAAGTAAATAATAAACCAAGATACAACAAGTATAAAAACAGAGGTGGTAAAAAGTATGAGTAAGATAGAAGAGTTGCAGC
>JAZRTD010000167.1:0-1684 GCA_045651845.1 Clostridia bacterium
ATGATTTTTATTCCCTTGGAATTAGCGTATTCCTTTATCTCTCTCCACTGCATAAAAAATTCATATTGAATGAATTTCCACATAAAAAGCGTATCATTATCAATCTCGAAATTCTCCCACTTAAACCAAGGAGCCTGATTATTAGCGCTTTTAAGTGCCATAAATTCACAAAACTTTTTAAGATACGGATTATTTTCTGTAAAATCATTTATCTCTTCTTTATTTTTGGCTCGTTTTGATGCTTCCATAAGCACATCTAAACGAGTATGATAAAGCCGTGTAAATTCACAGGAATATGGAGTTTGCTGAATTTGGAAAGAAAGTTCCTGCTCTGTTATAAGCCCCTTATGGAAGAGCTTTTTTAAACTGACAAAGTATGGATTCCCGCCAAAAGAAGAATAGGATTTATAAGGAGAATTACATTCATCAACTAAACAAAAGGGCAAGACCTGCCAATATGAAAATCCGCAATCCTTTATAAAATCTATAAAATATTTTGCTTCGTCCCCAAAGCCTCCTATGGAATAATCACCAAATAATGATGAAATGTGCATAAGCACTCCGCTTTTTCTTTCCAATTCATTATCCTCCTAATTTATACAAAGCCCGAAATAAGGCCTATCAAATCTTAAATTTATATCATAATATTTAATTTCTGCAAAGGGTTTTGTCCATTCATTATTAAATATTTCAGGGACAAGAACCTCTTTAATTTCTTCTCCCTCGCGATAAATTGCACCCTTTTCGCAAAGCTCCGCCCTTCCGAAACTTAAAATATATTCAAGGCTTTTTTCACTCCAACCGATAAGATTATACTCCTTAAATAAATTTTCTCTAATTTTAAAGTATTCAAATACACTGCATTTTCGACCGATTTCATTCACTTTTGGGAAATCAGGCCTGTATATTTTTTGATTATAGCCCATTTTTTCATAAAATCCAAACAAGCTGTCACTTGCAGGGACCAATACCGAAAACTTCTCATTATGACCTTTTATAAATTCATCAACCTCCCCCATTATGCTCTTGCAAATTCCTTCTCCCTGATGCTCTTTTTTTGTTGCAACGGCATAAATATATCTTCCATAGCTTTCCCCGCAAAACACAGGCAACATTGATGCCATTCCTAAAACCTCATCGTCTCTTTCATATATCAGCATATTTTCTGTATATGACATATTATGGAGAAATCCGTTTATAAAATTTTCATCATCGCCAAAAGCTTCTTGCCATAATGAAATTATTCCGTTTCGGTATTTCTCTGAAGCTAATTCTATCATACTAATCCACCTTCATTTTAGCATCCCATTTTTTTAGAATACAGCAAGGTCTATAAGAAAGCTTTGCTTTCCTCAGCCCCTCATCTCCTGTATCATCTTCGCGGTTAACATATTTATATCCGTCACAGTTATGAATAACAAATTCGCGGTTAATTATAGGATATGCTCCCTGAATATCTGCAAATGCTTTCTCTATGTGAACAAGAAAAGTTTCATCATTCAACCTGTCACCCATAGAAAAGGCAACAATCTCCCCCTTTGCACGGATTAGTCCGCCCGAAAGCTGTAAAGCCTCAAAATTTTCAAATGCTTCCAAAACAGCACAGCCCTCATCTCTAAGACCTTTCTCATTTTCACACCCTGCGATTTCGCACCACTTTTTATTCATCTCAAAAACTTCATCT
>JAZRTD010000168.1:0-1024 GCA_045651845.1 Clostridia bacterium
TCCTGCATATTCCATAGCGGTCATAATCGTCAAATTTTCGGGAACGGCATATTTTTTTCCAAAAAGAAATATATTAACTAATTTTTCCATTTTACCTCTCCTTTAATATTCGTCTGGAAGCTCATCAAGTTCATCGCAACGCAAAACAGGTCCGTCCTTGCAAACATATTTTGAGCCAACATTACATCTTCCGCATTTTCCAACACCGCACTTCATTTTAAGCTCTAAAGTGGTGTAAATCTGGGTTTTATCAAAGCCAACGTCGCAAAGTCCGTCTAAAGTGAATTTAATCATAATTGGCGGTCCGCAGATTATAGCGGTTTTATTTGTGTCAAAACCAAGCTCTTTAACGAAGTTTGGAACAAAACCAACATGTCCGTCCCAGCCTTCCTGAGGGTTGTCAATGGTAAGGTGAACGTTAACACCCAAATCCTTTGACCATTCTTCAATAATTTCGTTATAGTCAAGCAAATCTTCTTTGCTTCTTGAACCGTAAACAATGTCAATATCGCCGTATCTGTCGCGATAGTGACGGCAATAATTGATAACACTGCGAAGAGGCGCAAGTCCGACACCGCCTGCAATAAACAGAAGGTTTTTCCCTGCGAAGACATCATCAACAGGGAACGGATTTCCGTATGGTCCTCTTATAGTAATCTGCTGACCAACCTCCGCCTGATGAAGCCAATCTGTAACGCATCCACATTTTTTAATGGAAAATTCCATATATTCTTCGTTGGTGGGGGAGGAGGTTATTGAAAACATTGCCTCGCCAACACCGGGAACGGAAAGCATAGCGCATTGTCCCGGGCGATGGTCAAAAGCCTTTTTCCCGTCAGGGGTCACAACCCGAAATGTCTTAATGTCAGGCGTATCAATCCTTACATCAGTTATAACACCAATGGTTGGAATAAGTGTATCAGGATTATTCACTTGCTTTCCCTCCAATCTTTTTCATAACTTTAACAATATTCATAGAGATAGGACACTTAGAAAGACATCTTCCGCAACCTACACAGCTAAA
>JAZRTD010000169.1:0-1583 GCA_045651845.1 Clostridia bacterium
TGATTTTCCCGACAGCCCTTATAAATGCTTTACCAAAAACTTTGAGGATATTTTAAACGACCCTGAAGTTGAGGCGGTTGTTGAGGCTATGGGCGGAACAGTTCCCGCTTATGATTTTACCAAAAAGCTTCTCCTTGCAGGGAAACACGTGGTTTCCTCAAATAAAGAGCTTGTTGCAAAGCACGGAACAGAGCTTCTTAAAATTGCCAAGGAAAAGAATATCAATTATCTTTTTGAGGCAAGCGTGGGAGGCGGTATTCCTATTATAAGACCGCTTATCTCCAGCCTTACGGGGAATGATATAACTGGGATTATCGGTATCTTAAACGGAACAACAAACTATATCTTAACCCAGATGATTAAAAATGGAAAGTCCTTTGAAGAAGCACTCTCTGAGGCACAGGAAAAAGGCTATGCGGAAAAGGACCCAACAGCTGATGTTGAGGGAATTGATACCTGCCGTAAAATTGCAATTCTTGCCTCCCTTGCCCACGGGAAATATGTTAACAGTATGAATATCCCAACTGAGGGAATAACAAAAATAACAACAGAGGATGCAAAATATGCTCAGGCTTTGGGCTATAGCGTTAAGCTTGTGGGTATTTGCGAAACTGCAAAAGACGGCGTTTATGCAAGGGTTTGTCCCGCGTTCATCAATTTAGAGTGTCCTCTTGCCAGCATATCCGATGTGTTTAACGGGGTTTTGGTGCAAAGTAACGCCCTTGGCGATGTTATGTTCTACGGCAGAGGGGCAGGAAAGCTTCCTACCGCAAGCGCTATGGTTTCCGACCTTGTTGATGTTGCCAAGCACATAAACACTAATATCAGAATACTTTGGAATGAGTCCGAAGAGGGATATTTAAAAGACGGACAGGAACAGAAGTTTTCATATTATCTCCGTCTTACCGGGAATCCTGACGGATTTAACGGCAAAACTAAAAAGCTTGACGGGCTTAATGATGAGTTTGCATATATCTCGGACCCTGTTACTGAAAAAGAGCTTGATGAAATGCTTAAGTCAGCTCCCTTTGCAGGGCATACAGTTTTAGGGAAAATAAGGGTGATATAAAATGATAAAAGTAAGAGTTCCCGCAACAAGTGCAAATATGGGGTCGGGCTTTGACAGCCTCGGTCTGGCTCTTACTCTTTATAATTATGTTTCTATTGAAAAAATTTCTTCACCAACTGAAATTAAGGTTGTGGGTGAGGGTGAAAATTTTCTTCCTGCCAATGAGAATAATCTTATCTATAAATGTGTTGAAAAGATTTTTAATGAGGCAGGGGAGAAAATGGTCAATATCCGTCTGGTTATGGAGAATAATATTCCCGTAACGAGAGGTCTTGGCAGCAGCAGTGCCAGCATTGTGGGCGGACTCGTTGCCGCAAATGCCCTTTTGGATAATCCTTTTTCCAAAGAGGAGATTTTAAATATGGCGGCGGAGATTGAGGGACACGGAGATAATGTGACTCCTGCGGTTTTCGGCGGATTTTGCGTTAATGTTCCCTCGAAAAATAAGATTAACTATATTTCAACCCCTATTAAGGATGACCTTGAATTTGCCGCATTTATTCCTGATTTTTTC
>JAZRTD010000170.1:0-1539 GCA_045651845.1 Clostridia bacterium
CATAAGCGATGCCCCTGCGCCTTTTCCTGTTATAATATTTCCGTCTGTAACCACATAATCGTTTATAACCTCTGCGCCCGTAAGATTTTCTTCAAATCCCGGGAAACAGGTTGCCTTTTTGCCTTTAAGCACACCCATATCTCCAAGAATCATAGGTGCAGCACAGATAGCGCCAACAAGCTTATTATTCTCCACGCAATAATTAACAAGCTTTATAACCGTTTCATTTTTCTGAAGATTAAGGGTCCCCGGCATTCCTCCCGGCAAAACAACGCCCTCAACCTTATCAAAATCGATTTCTTCCGCCTTTAAGTCGGACTTAACCGTTATCTGATGTGAGCCTTTTACATATTCTTCGTCAATTGAGGCAAGATATGTCTTTATCTCCGCTCTTCTTAATATGTCGCAACAGGCAAGAGCCTCAACCTCTTCAAAGCCATCTGCAAGCATAATATAAACCATTATTTTTTCATTCCCTTCTTACTTTTAAGCACTTCAAAAACAAACTTTGGAAGTGCAACAAATCTGCCTATTCGGCTGGGCTGTTTTAAGATTCTGTAAAGCCACTCAATATTGAGCTTTATAAATATTTTCGGAGCTCTTTTTACCTCTCCCGCAAAAACATCTAATGTTCCGCCAACGCCCATACAGAGCCTAACTGTTTTAAGTTCGCTCTGATATTTATCTATCCAGCATTCCTGCTTTTTCATTCCGAGACAAACCAGCAAAAGCTTCGCCCCTGAATTATTTATCTTTTCGATTATAACAGGGATATCGTTTTCCGTAAAATATCCATCATTGGTTCCTGCAACCTTAAGCCCCGGATACATTTCCATAAGCTTCTGCTTTGCGATTTTCGCCACACCTGGTTTTGCCCCAAACAAGAATACGCTGTCCTCTGTATCCTTCATATAATTGAGCAAATTGCAGGTTAGGTCAAAACCAGCCACACGGCACGGCACAGGCGTTCCGAGAATCTTCGCCCCGTAAACCACACCTATTCCGTCTGCCGTACAAAGGTCAGCTTCATTTAAAATCTTCATAAACTCAAGGTCTTCTTTGGCAGTCATTATGATTTCAGGATTTGGGGTATAAATTTTTGCAACCTTATCGCCGCTTAAAAATTCAATCGCCCTTAAAAGAGCCTGCTCCTCCGTAACCCTATCAACCTTAACTCCAAGAATATCAACTGTATCTCTCATAAATCCACCTTATTTTGAAAACCCGTCAGGGTTATTACTCTGCCATCTCCATATGTCTTCACACATATCCTCAAGATTTTTTGTTGCCACAAAACCAAGTTCTTCTTTCGCTTTTTTCGGGTCAGCGTAACACTGAGCAATATCCCCGGGGCGTCTTGGTGCAATCTTATACGCAACTTCTTTTCCGCAAGCCTTTGAAAATGCCTTAACCATCTCTAAAACGCTGTATCCGCAACCTGTTCCAAGGTTATATGTTACAACCCCGACCTTATTGCTTATCTTCTCAAGGGCCTTAAGGTGACCGATTGAAAGGTCAACAACGTGGATATAATCACGA
>JAZRTD010000171.1:0-1093 GCA_045651845.1 Clostridia bacterium
GTAAACCGTTGCAGATGAACTGAACACCAGTTTTTTGCATCCGTGCTTTGCCATAACCTTACAGAGATTAAGGGTGCTTCCAATATTATTTTCGTAATATGAAAGAGGGATTGCAACAGATTCACCAACCGCTTTAAGCCCCGCGAAATGGATAACCGCGTCAAACTTATCATCAGCAAAAATCTTCTCAACCGCATCAATATCGCATAAATCCTCTTTGTAAAACTTAAATGTCTTACCTGTTATCTTTTTAACTCTTTCAAGGGACTCCTCACAGCTGTTTGAAAGGTTATCTACCACCGCAATTTCATAACCTGCATCAAGCAATTCAACGCAAGTATGACTCCCAATGTAGCCTGCTCCGCCTGTAACCAATACTTTCATAAATATATCCTCCTGAAAATTTTAATCAAGCTTCAAAACTGACATAAACGCCTCTTGCGGAACTTCAACCGTTCCAACCTGACGCATACGCTTTTTACCCTCTTTTTGCTTTTCCAAAAGCTTCTTCTTTCGGGTTATATCACCGCCGTAACACTTAGCCAAGACATCCTTGCGCATAGCGCGAACAGTTTCTCTTGCAATAATTTTTCCGCCAACCGCCGCCTGAATAGGTATCTCAAAAAGCTGACGTGGAATAACTTCCTTAAGCTTTTCAGCAATCCTTCTTCCTCTGGCATAAGCCTTTTCCTTATGGACAATAAAGGAAAGGGCATCAACCATTTCTCCGTTAAGCAAAATATCAAGCTTAACCAAATCCGATTTCTGATAGCCTTTAAATTCATAGTCAAAGGATGCATAGCCTCTCGTTTTTGACTTGAGCGCATCAAAGAAATCATAGATTATTTCATTTAGCGGCAAATCGTATTTAAGAGTAACACGCTTTTCGTCAAGATATTCCATATCAAGATAAGTTCCCCGTCTTTCCTGACAAAGCTCCATAATGCTTCCAACATAGTCTCTGGGTGTCATAATATCCGCATGGACAACAGGCTCTTCCATATAGTCAATAGAGCCTGCCTCGGGAAGATTTGTTGGATTTGATATGCTTTCAACGGTTTTATCCGTCTTAATAACTTTATATTCAACGCTG
>JAZRTD010000172.1:0-5935 GCA_045651845.1 Clostridia bacterium
GCCTGTGAGCCAACCGTAAGGGAGCAGCAGTCGAAGGTGGGATTGATAATTAGGGTGAAGTCGTAACAAGGTAGCCGTATCGGAAGGTGCGGCTGGATCACCTCCTTTCTAAGGAGAACCGGAGATAGGAAGTAACATACCGAAGCTTTGGATAAAAGTGAATGTTGGAGTTCTGCCAAAGATAAGGTTTTCTATCCCAAACATCCTATTGGTCGATGTAGCAGATGCTACTAAAAAGTCTTTAATTACTGTCTACTTTTCAGACATCATAAGTGTCTGAGAAGACAAAATGGGCTGATAGCTCAGCTGGTTAGAGCACACGCCTGATAAGCGTGAGGTCGGTGGTTCGAGTCCACTTCAGCCCACCAAAAAATATGGGGGTATAGCTCAGTTGGGAGAGCACCTGCCTTGCAAGCAGGGGGTCAAGAGTTCGACTCTCTTTATCTCCACCAAACGGTATCCTTTTGAGGGTGCCGTTTTTTACTTATAGAAAAAGAGGTGTTGTTATGGAAAGAGAGAAATTTGGGTCAAGACTGGGATTTATTCTGATTTCTGCAGGATGTGCAATCGGTCTTGGAAACGTATGGCGTTTTCCCTATATTGTTGGGCAGTATGGCGGAGCGGCATTTATTCTTATTTATCTTCTGTTTCTAATCATTTTCGGCTTGCCGATTATGACGATGGAGTTTGCCGTGGGCAGAGCCAGCAGGAAGAGTATCGCAGAGTCTTTTAAGGTTTTAGAGCCGAAGGGAACAAAGTGGCATCAGTTTGGCTGGGTTGGAATGGCAGGAAATTATCTTTTGATGATGTTCTACACAACTGTAACGGGCTGGATGTTTGCATACTTTTTCAAAATGATAAAGGGCGATTTTATTGGGCAAACAACCGAGCAGGTTTCAAACCAGTTTGTAGAAATGACTGCAAATCCGTATATCCTTGTGGGATTTATGGTTTTGACAGTTGTGCTTGGTTTTGCGGTATGTTCTTTGGGACTTAAAAAAGGCGTTGAGAAGATAACAAAATTTATGATGCTTGCCCTTCTTGCAATTATTGCGATTCTTGCAGTTCGTGCTGTAACTTTGCCGGGAGCTGTTGATGGGGTTAAGTATTACCTTGTTCCGGACTTTGGGAAAATGGTTGAAAGCGGCATAGGCGAGGTTGTCTTTGCGGCTCTTGGTCAGGCATTCTTTACCTTGTCAATCGGTATGGGCTCAATGGCAATCTTTGGAAGTTATATTGATAAGGATAAGCGTCTTTTAGGCGAGTCGATTTCAATCGCTGCCCTTGACACATTTGTTGCATTTATGGCAGGTCTTATAATTATCCCATCCTGCTTTGCTTATAATGTTAATCCCGGTGCAGGGCCTGGTCTTATCTTCCAGACTCTTCCTAATATTTTCAACGCTATGCCGATGGGTCAGCTTTGGGGAGCACTGTTCTTTGTGTTTATGATTTTTGCGGCAGTTTCAACAGTTGTTGCAGTGTTTGAAAATATTCTTTCCTTCGGAATGGATTTATGGGGCTGGAGCCGCAGGAAGGCTTGTCTTATAAACGGAATTGCACTTATTATTCTTTCTCTTCCTTGTGCCCTTGGTTTTAATGTTTTGTCTGGCGTTCAGCTTTTGGGAGAGGGAAGCACAATTCTTGATTTTGAGGATTTTATAATCAGCAATAATATTCTTCCCCTCGGCTCTTTAGTATATGTTCTTTTCTGCACATGGAGAAAAGGCGGATGGGGTTGGGACAACTTCGTTGAAGAAGCCAATACGGGAAAAGGCATCGCTTTCCCAAAATGGCTTAAGGTTTATGCCAAGTATATTCTCCCAATCATATTATTCGTTCTCTGGATACAAGGATATATAACAATGTTCTTTAAATAAAATAAACGGGGCATTTTGCCCCGTTTATTTTATTTAATCCTCTCTAAATTATCAACATAGTCGCTGAAGGTTGATGTGAAAACATAGTTTATAACAATGCAGTCATCAATTTCATATTCAGCTTTTAATTCATCTAATGTTCCAAAGTAACTTCTTGGGTCAATAATCAGAATTGTTTCATAATTTTCTGTAAGGAACGGAAGAACTGCGTTTGCATAAGAGTCTTTTATGACAAGAGCGGTTTTTCCGTTTTTATTGTTCGTTTCGATTTTAGCAAAAGGATGGTCGCCTCCCATAAAGATACTATATGTTGGGGGACTGTTTCCGTCAGGAATTGTGTAAATCTTTGGTTGGTAATCAACATATTCTCCGTTTTCAAATGCTCTGGCATAAACAGTATAGTTTTCTTCGCCTGTAAAATACTCAATTTTATCGGCGTATTTACTGTATTCGGGAACATTTGCCTGGTTATAAAGATAACCTAAAAATCCGTCTATGGAGCTATGATTTAATGCTTTAAAAGGAATTGCGGTTTGACCCGTTGCCTTGGAAATTGCCTCATAGCCAAGATATGCCCCGCGCTGGGTCCAATGGTGGTCTGTTCTGAAATAGACATAATAGTCAAGGCTTTCTTTGAGTTTGTCATAAACATTGATTGTTTTGTAGTCTTTAAGTCCTGAGTATATGGCATCTATGGTCTCTTTCTGACTGTCTGCATAGTTTCTGTATTGGGATGAGTCAAACTCAAGCTGTGTGGGCGCAATCATAATATACATATTTGAATCAAGCTTTTTGGCATATTCATTAAGAATGGAAATATATCTTTCTCTGACATGGGGGTTTGCCTTAAAAACCTCCATAATTTTGCCGTTGCTTAAAACAAGCTTTCCTCCGCTTGCAAGGGTTATAATCTTTTCTGATTCCTCCCGCTCAATACCCCAAAGCTTTTCAAACTTTGAACCAAAGTCAACAAAATAACTTCTAAAGCCAACATTATCTGTAAGATAGGTTTCGTAATCTGTGGTAAAGTCACCGAAGAAAATATTATTAAAGCTAACCTCGGGCATCTCGGCAAGAGGTCTGTTTTCTTTTACCGATGCGCGCTCATCCTTGGGAAGAATTATAACAAAAAGGAAAAACACACCGAGAAGAAGTGCAAATATAATAGATGTAATTTTTTCTCTCATATCAATCCCTCCTTAAAACCTGAAATACCAAAACGGGTTATATGACTGCTTAACCAAAAGAGTAAAGCAAACAAGAAGCACCGTAATAATCGCTACAGGAAGAAGAATATTATAAAGCGGTTTAGATTTATCCCGTAATTTCCTGATAATAATACGAAGTAATGGAGTTACGCAGATGAACATAAGGAGAATAAACCATATATGGGAAATAAACTGGTACTTGGCCATAATGTTTATGCCCTTTGGATTTTGACCAAAGGCGGCAAGGAGAAATTCCTTAAGTCTTGTCATATCCGTAAAGTAGAAAAGCATCCAGCCTCCTAAGACTATTAAGTTGCTATATATAAGGCGAATGAACGACGGCACCTTATCCCAGAATTTAAAAAGGAGTTTCTTTTCAATAACAAGCCATATTCCGTAGTAAAGTCCCCAGAAGATAAAGTTCCAGCTTGCCCCGTGCCAAAAGCCTGTTAAAAACCAGACAATAAAAAGGTTTAAAAGCTGATGACGGCGGTTTCCGCCAAGAGGAATATAAACATAGTCGCGGAAAAATGAGCCAAGGGACATATGCCATCTTCTCCAGAATTCCGTTATGCTTTTTGAAATGTATGGATAGTTAAAGTTTTCCTTGAAACGGAAACCAAAGAAATATCCAAGACCAATTGCCATATCGCTATACCCTGAAAAATCAAAGTAAATTTGGAAAGCATACATTAAAATTCCAAGCCACGCTCCAAAAGAGGAGAGATTTGTCAAATCTCCGCCAATGAGGGCGTCAACAACCTGTCCTGCACAGTTTGCCAGAATGATTTTCTTGAACATACCTTGCGTAAAACGGATTACCCCGTATTCAAAATCTTTAAAGGTTGTTGTTCTGTTATTTATCTGCTTTTCGATATCTACATAACGGACAATAGGCCCTGCAACAAGTTGCGGAAACATTGTTACATAGAGCAAAAACTTATAGTATGACCGCTGAAGCCCTGCTTCACCGCGGTATACGTCAATAACATAGGATAAAATCTGGAAGGTGTAAAATGATATTCCAAGTGGAAGAGCAAGCCCGCCAAATTCAATTCCTGTTTTAAATATTGCGTTAATGTTGGAGATAAAAAATCCTGTATATTTGAACACGCCAAGCAGTCCAATATCAATGGCGATAGCAGTTATAAGACAGATTTTTGCCCCGATTTTTCCACGCCATTTTTCAATTCCAAAGCTTGTTATATAGCCCACAAATGCACTAAAAAGCATATTAAGCACCAATACAGGCTCGCCCCAGGCATAAAAAATCAGAGAAGCGATTAAAAGAATAATGTTTCTCCATACTATATTATTACTTATAAAGTAAAGCCCTAAAGTAACGGGCAGGAACAGTCCTAAAGACAATAGACTTGAAAAAACCAAGCTCCTCGCTCCTTTCAATATTAAAAGGTCAGGCTCATTAATATAGCCGTTTCCCTGTTTTCGTAATAATTTTTCCGCTCTCCGTCACGGATAAATCCGCATTTTTCGTAAAGCCTTTGAGCGGGAATGTTACTTTCCCGAACCTCAAGATTTAACTTTGTGCAACCGTTTTCCTTGCAGTATGAAATAAGCTCATCTAAAATTCCCTTGCCTATTCCCACTTGGCGAAAATCGGGGTGAACGGCAATATCTGTGATATCTGCTTCACCGCAGATGTTCCACAAACCGCCATACCCTGATATTTTTCCATCGGTTATTGCCACAATGTAATATGCAATTTTATTTTCCATCTCACGCAAAAATGTTTTTTCACCAAACCGATTTTTAAAGCAAAGCCTTTCGATTTCGGCAACATTTTCAATGTGAGATAAATTCATTTCTTTGTATTCAATCATTTTCACTTTAAATTATTATATATTTTTTGAATATGTTCTTTTATTTCCATTGCACACAAGCGATAAACCTCAATATCTCCGCCGTATGGGTCGGAAACATCTCCTGCAACTTCTGAAAATTCCGAAAGAGTCTTGACTTTATGGGAAAGGTGAGGAAATGCAGACAGGATAGTCTCTTTGTGGTCTTTTGTCATTGTTAGAACAATGCAAGCATTTTCCAGAATTTCAGGGGTCAAAGCCCTTGCGCGGTGATTTTTAATGTCAATTTTCATATTTGACATAGCGAGAATTGCATTTTCAGATGCGCAATTTCCCTCTGCCGCATATATTCCCGCTGAAGTTGAAAAGTATCCCTTATTGGGAAGACTATTGAAAATTCCCTCTGCCATAGGACTTCTGCAGGTATTTCCCGTACAGACAAAGACAATCTCCCGGTCGGTTGCATTTATAATTTTACCGCCTGCCGCCTTATAAAGACGATTCTTAACCGCTGCCCAAAGTCCATCATTTCCAATTTCGGGGGCATAAATTTCCTTAACATCAAGCTTGTCCATATCCCGAAGAGAGCGAAATAAATTTCTCGCACATTCGTTAGGATTGTTTATGCTTCCAAGAGAGATGGTTTTGGCCTCGGTGTCAAGCTTAAATTCATCAAATGTTAAAATTCCGCATTTTAAGGGTCTTGAATTCAAAAAAGTCTCAATTTCCGAAATAGTTCCGCAGAGAATTTTCACAGGTGCTTTCGGTGCATAGTGTGTATATTTCATCCCTGGGGATTTAGGGGTTTGCTTGTCATCAGGCTTTTCTTTCGCGCCTCTGACTTCCCCTAAAAGCTGGGCGATTTCTTCGTATGTAACACCGCCCGGACGAAGAATTGTGGGGATTTCGCCTGTCATATCAATACCAGTGGATTCAACCCCGACCAAGCAATCTCCGCCATCAATGATTCCCTCAACTCTGCCCATCATATCTTCAATAACATATTTTGCATCGGTGGGACTTGGCC
>JAZRTD010000173.1:0-5784 GCA_045651845.1 Clostridia bacterium
CTTATTTCAACAATCCTTTATTAAATTTACACTGCAAAATTTTCATTACACTCTCATCAATTCGGCTCTCAGGAATTTCACCGTCTTTAACCGCATCATAAAGCGCCTCAAATGCAATTTCAAGATTATTAGGCAAAAGAATCATATCAATACCTGCCTTAACTGCCTCAATAGCAGCCTTTGCTGATGTATGGGAATTAAGAACCGCTCCGTCATTCATAGGTGAACTTATCACAATCCCTGTGTATCCAAGCTCATTTTTTAATATATCCGTAACGATTTTATAAGAAAATGGAGCAGGATTTTCCCTATCAAGAGCAAGTGCCTTAACATTTCCAATCATAATAAAATCAACTTTTGCCTCTATTCCTTTTATAAAAGGAGCAAATTCTTCATTCTTAATTTCTTCTGCCGTACGGTCATTTATTGCATAGTCATACGAAGTTCCGCCTGTTGTATGGCCTTGTCCGGGGAAATGCTTAAGGGTTGCCGAAACACCTTTTTCCTGTAATCCAAGGACATACTGCTGTACTTTTTTGGAAACTGCGTTATAGTCATAACCAAACGAACGGCTTCCTATAACATTTTCAATTCCTTCTCCCAAAACATCAGAAACAGGTGCAAAGTTCATATTAATTCCAAGCTTTGCTAATTCCTCTCCCACCTTTTTACCGATTTCATTAGCACGCTCAAAATCGGAAACCTCTGACATTGCTTCAATTTTTCCAAGGGACATCGAGTCATTTTCACCTATAACTGTATTACTTCCGCCCTCCTCAAAAACTCCGAGGAACATAGGAATTTGGGCAAATTCCTGTGTTTTACCCAAAAGTTCCTTTGTCTGCTGGGGAGTTTGAAGATTATGGGATGAATAAAGAATTCCTCCCACAGGATATTTCTCAATCATCTCTTTTGTTTTCTCGCCCGCCTGAATAACTTCACTGACTCCCGTAAGCTGTTCAGGCGTTACATAAAACATCTGGTAAATCTTTTCCTTAAGAGACATTTTTCCTGCTATTTCTTTCACTTCATCAGAAAACTCTATAACAGGAATTTCAAACTCTGACTCTTCTTCCTTTGCTTTATCGTTATCATCCGGGATAAAAAGCGTACATCTACTGAAAAGATATCCTACGCACATTAAAATTAGTATTCCAACTATAATAAATTTCGCTAAATTTTTCATTTACATTATCCTCTTCGGGGAAATTTGATTATCATATATGTATTTATTCTACAATAAAACTTTTTGCTTGTCAATGAGATAGAATAATATTAATCTAAATTCTCCTGAATTTTAGCAACCTCGAGCATAATTGCACACTCTATTCTCTTTTTAAAAAGTCTGCATCCATACTCATATATTCCCTTTATTGAGCCTGTGGCGTGATATGCATTTGCCGCACATCCGCCGCTGCAATAAAGTTTTGCCCAGCAATCCTTACACTCTTCTCTTGCATAAGCATTACAGAGTTTAAATTCGTCACGAACCTCTTTGTTTGTTACACCCTTCCATATATCACCCATACTGTATTTTTCATCGCCCACAAACTGATGGCAAGGGAAAAGCTCGCCCCAAGGGGTAACCGCCATATATTCCGTTCCTGAACCGCAACCCGATATTCTCTTATAAATACACGGTCCGCCCGAAAGATTAATCATATAGTGATAGAATGTAAATCCTCTCTTTTCACGGCTTCTTTTAAGCATTTCCTCTGCCAAAATTTCATACTGTCTGTATAAAATGGGCAAATCCTCTTCTGTTAGCGCATAAGGGTCATCAGGGGCACACACAACAGGCTCCATAGAAAGCTCCGTAAAGCCCATATCTGCCATATGAAATATATCATTTGTAAAGTCTGTATTATTATGTGTGAAAGTTCCTCGCATATAATAACCGCGATTACCCCTTTTTTCAACAAAATGCTTAAACTTCGGTAAAATCAAGTCATAACTTCCCTGACCGCTCACAGTTTTTCGAAGGCTGTCGTGAATTTCTTTTCTGCCGTCTAGGCTCAAGACAACATTATGCATTTCCTTATTTGCAAAGTCAATAACCTCATCGTCAATTAAAACTCCGTTTGTTGTAAGAGTAAATCTGAAATTTTTATTATGCTCTTTTTCTATACTCCTTGCATAATTAACAATCTCCTTACAAACCTCCCAGTTCATAAGAGGCTCTCCGCCAAAAAAGTCCACTTCAAGATTTTTTCTGTTTCCTGAATTTTCAATAAGGAAATCAATCGCCCTTTTCCCGACTTCAAGACTCATAAGTGCTCTGTCACCGTGATATTTCCCCTGACTTGCAAAGCAATAATCACAGTTTAAATTACAGGTATGAGCCGTGTGCAAACACAGTGCTTTAATATCCGTATGACGGTTTTTTAAATCAAAAGCTTTATCCGCATAAACATCCTCGCTATATAGCTTTCCGTCACTTATAAGCTCATCTATATCCTCAAAAATTTCATCTATATCTTTCTCTATGATATTTTCAGCTTTATATTTTTCTAAAATAACCGCTTTGATTTCGTCACGGCTTTTCTCCTCAAACATTTCGATAACATCATAAGAAACATCATCGACAAGGTGCACCGCCCCGCTGAAAACATCAAGAATAATATTATATCCGTTTAATTTATACTGGTGTATCATATTTTTAGCCTTTCCAAAAAAACAGAGCCATAGCTAATGCTACAGCTCCTGAATTTTAACCCTCAAATTATTTGCTGCTTACGCACTTCTCACATTCCTGATTAGCAACACCACAGGATGTTTTGCAAGCAGACTGACAAGATGTCTGGCATTCGCCGCAACCGCCGTCTTTAACACTCTTTGAAAGATCGCGTGTTTTTATTGTCTGAATTCTGTTCATTTTAAGCATCTCCTTATTCCCATATATAATATTTTAAGTTATTATAACATACAAATCCTTCAATGTCAATAATTTAAAAGCCTTAAAAATATATTTTTCATCAAAACCCAATTAATCCCACCTTAAATCTTGACATTTCCGCTGTCAATGTATATAATATAAAGAGCTATGTGTATATTAATTAAGGAGAGATTTAAATGAGCAATGTTACTGAAATTTTCGGTTCAATGGTGTTTGACGACTCTGTTATGAGACAGCGTCTTTCAAAGGACACCTATAAAGCAATGCAAAAAACCCTGCAAGACGGAAGAAAGCTTGACATAACTATTGCAAACAGTGTTGCAAATGCCATGAAGGATTGGGCAATCGAAAACGGTGCAACTCATTTTACCCATTGGTTTCAGCCTCTAACGGGATTTACTGCCGAAAAACACGATAGTTTTATAAGTCCCACAAAAGACGGTAAAATTATTATGGAATTTTCTGGCAAGGAGCTTGTTAAGGGCGAATCTGACGCATCCTCTTTCCCGTCAGGGGGACTTCGCGCCACATTTGAGGCAAGAGGATATACCGCTTGGGACCCTACCTCCTATGCATTTATAAAAGATGATACACTCTGTATCCCAACAGCATTCTGCTCCTTTGGTGGAGAGGCTCTTGATATGAAAACTCCGCTCCTTCGTTCTATGGAGCTTATAAACAAACAGGCTCTCCGTGTTTTAAAACTTTTCGGTAACGAAAATGTTACCTCAATCAAAACAACCGTCGGCCCTGAACAGGAATATTTCCTGATTCCGAGAGAGCTTTACGAGGCGAGAAAAGACCTTGTTTATACAGGCAGGACTCTTTTCGGCGCAAAACCGCCGAAAGGTCAGGAGCTTGATGACCATTATTACGGTCAGATTAAGCCCAGAGTTAAGGCATATATGAAAGACCTTAATAAAGAGCTTTGGAAGCTTGGTATTTTGGCTAAAACCGAGCATAACGAGGGTGCGCCTGCTCAACACGAGCTTGCCCCAATTTATACAACAACAAATATCGCCTGCGACCACAACCAGCTCACAATGGAAATTATGCAAAAGGTTGCAAAAAAGCACGACCTTATCTGTCTTCTTCACGAAAAACCATTTGAGGGTGTTAACGGAAGCGGTAAGCATAACAACTGGTCATTAATAACAAATACAGGGGTTAATCTTTTAGACCCCGGTGAAACTCCTTATGAAAATGCGCAGTTCCTTTTATTCCTTTGCGCGGTTATTAAGGCTGTTGACGAATATCAGGATTTGCTCCGTGCATCTGTTGCAAGTGCGGGAAATGACCACCGTTTAGGTGCTCACGAAGCACCTCCTGCAGTTGTTTCAATGTTTTTAGGCGATGAGCTTAACGAGGTTTTAGATGCAATAGAACGGGGAACCGAATATGACACAAAAGAAAAGACACTTATGAAAATCGGAGTTCACACTCTTCCAAGATTTTCAAAGGATACAACCGACAGAAACAGAACAAGTCCATTCGCATTTACAAATAATAAATTTGAGTTCAGAATGCTTGGGTCTTCCCTTTCAGTTACGGGTCCAAACTTTATTATAAATACCGCTGTTGCTGATGTTTTAGAAGGCTTTGCCGATATTCTTGAAAATGCAACAGACTTTGAGGCTAGCTTAAACGAGCTTATCATTGAAACCATCAAAAAACATAAGCGAATTATTTTTAACGGAAACGGATATGATGATGCTTGGCTAAATGAAGCCGAAAAAAGGGGACTTTCAAATCTTCCCACAACCCCTGATGCTCTTCCTGCTCTTATTTCTGAGAAAAACATTCAGCTTTTCTCAAAGCATAAGGTTTTAAGCGAGGTTGAGCTTCGTGCAAGATATGAAATAAATCTTGAAAATTATTGTAAGATAATAAATATTGAGGCATTAACTATGATTGAAATGGTAAAACGAGATATTCTTCCTGCCGTTTCAGCATACAGCAGAGAGCTTACAGATGTTATCATCTCAAAGAAAGGTGTTTCAGCTATCCTTGATTGCACTTATGAGGAAGAAACTGCGATTGCAGTTTCCGAATTGACAGGTAAGCTTTTCTCAAACATTAAAAAACTTGATGAAATTATTGCGGAGTCAGAGAAAATCTCTGATATGAGCAAACTTTCATTCTTCTGCAAGGATACAATTATCCCTGCTATGAAAGCGGTCCGTGAAACAACTGATGCTTTAGAAGTTATAACATCATCAGAATTCTGGCCTTATCCAACCTATGGCGACCTTTTATTCGGCGTCAGATAAAATATATTTTAGGAGGTAATTAGTATGGATATCACACTTGCAGTTATGGCGGCAGGAATGGGAAGCCGATTTGGCGGGCTTAAACAAATTGAGCCTGTGGGTCCTAATGGAGAGGTTCTTCTTGACTATTCTGTTTATGATGCTATAAAAGCCGGTTATTCAAAGATTGTTTTTATAATTAAACGTGAAATCGAAAAGGATTTTCGCGAAATTGTGGGAAAAAGGATTGAGAAAATCATTGATGTCAGCTATGCGTTCCAGAGCATTGATGATATTCCAGTTAAAAGAGCTGAATTTTCCGAAAGACAAAAGCCCTGGGGAACAGGTCAGGCAATTTTATCTGCCAAAAATGTTATAGACACACCTTTTGTTGTTCTTAACGCTGACGATTTCTACGGGCGCAACGCTTTTCAAATTATTGGCGACTATCTTAAGGAAACAGGAAAATACTGTCTTGCGGGCTATCGTCTTCGCGATACCTTAACCGATAACGGAACAGTTACCCGCGGGATTTGCTCTGCAAAAGATGGATACCTTGAAACAATTACGGAAAGCTATAATATTGACAAAAATTCTGGTATAGACCCCGATTCTATATGTTCTATGAATATGTGGGGA
>JAZRTD010000174.1:0-1774 GCA_045651845.1 Clostridia bacterium
GTCTGTAACACTGATTCTACCGGGCAAGCCGATAAACTCATTGCTGACCCCAACCGGATTTGTGCTATATAGCTTTGCGTTTTCCAAACTATATTTAAATCCGCTTTCAAAAACACCAATTGATGTATCGGAATATGAAAATACAGACACATATCCCTTATAACTTTCGTCAAAGGACAATTCCCCGTCAGAAATAGCTGTATATATTTGGTTTTTATCAACTAATTCTGCACAATAACCCATTTTAACGAGATTGACCAAACATTGAATGTTTGCAATAGTGTGGTCAGCTCTTCCGCCTGTCCCTCCAAAAATTCTGAATTTTTTATAGCCTCTTTTTAATCCTATATTAATAGCTGCCGCCGTATCGGTTAAATCCTTTTCTCTGGGAAGTTTTATTATATCCTTGAAATAAGGTTCATAACCTAAAGAATCAAAATCTCCCACAACAATATCAGGCATAACATTAATCAATTCAAGGCTTTTTAGTCCGCCGTCTGCGGCAATTATAATATCCTTTTCACCTTTATTGATTATCTTTTCCGAAAATTCACCAGCACCGACAATAATACAAACTCCGCTCATATCAACGCCTCATTTTATATAAACTCTTGGGACTCTTTTACTTATTCCGCAGATAATTTCATAATTAATTGTTCCGGCAAGAGCCGCAATTTCATCAGCAGTAACTTCCGCGTCTTTGCTATTACCCATAAGGATAACCTCTTCCCCGATTTCAATGTTATCAATTTCCGTCACATCAACCATAAACTGGTCCATACAAACATTCCCGATAACAGGGGCATATTTACCATTTATAATTACCCTTCCTTTGTTGGATAAAAGTCTGGGGTAGCCGTCGGCATACCCAACAGAAACCGTTGCAACTCTTGTTTCCTTTGGAGCAACAAAATGACAGCCATAGCTGACACATTCACCTTTTTCAATGGTTTTAAGATTTATAACAGATGCTTTAAATTCCATTGCAGGATATAGCTTTATTTTGCTTTTGTCAACTTCATTTGATGGATAAAGACCATATAAAATTATACCCATTCTTACCATATCAAAATGAGACTGAGGCAGCTCTGTTATTGCGGCACTGTTATCAATATGAACCGTATTTATATGGACATTCTTTTCAGTAAGCTTAGCTAAAAATAAATTAAATCTCTCAAGCTGTCGGGTTGAATATTCTTTATTTTTCTCGTCAGATGTTGCAAAGTGAGAAAAAATCCCTTCAATTCTAATCATAGGCAGTCCGGCAATTTTAACAATTTCATCTGCACTTTTATCATTAGGAATAAATCCTATTCTTCCCATCCCGGTATCAACTGCAATATGGAGAATAGCTGTTTTATTGAGTTTTACAGCGGTTTCAGAGATTTTTTTTGCAGATACAAAATCAAATACTGTCATAGAAATATTATTCTTTATCGCATCTTCGTATCTGTCAGAAAAGGTGTATCCCAGGATAAGTATTTCCCCGCTAACATTATTATCCCTTAATTCAACAGCCTCTTCTATTGTTGCAACCGCATAACTATCCGCTACATCCTTTATGGACTCTGCACACATAACAGCCCCGTGGCCGTATCCGTCAGATTTAATAACTGCCATAATTTTTGTATCCTTTCCAACTATATCCCTTACTGATTGTATATTCCTTTTAATATTATTAATATTTATTTCAGCATATACACGCATTTTTTTCATATAAGCCACCCGCTTTAATCCTCTTCAGGGAGAGATGTTATTTCACATTTTATTTCTC
>JAZRTD010000175.1:0-25579 GCA_045651845.1 Clostridia bacterium
CAACAATTTTTAATAGAAGAAGATATATGCCCGAGCTTAAATCGAGTAATAAAATTACACAGGCCTTCGGTCAGCGTGTTGCTATGAATGCTCCTATCCAAGGGTCTGCGGCAGACATAATTAAAATAGCAATGGTTAATGTTTATAATGCACTTAAGAGCAAAAATCTTTCTTCTAAACTTGTTTTGCAAATCCACGATGAATTGATTGTGGAGACCCTTGCTGACGAAGTTGAAGAAGTTAAAGAGATTTTAAAATACGAAATGGAGAATGCGGTGAATTTATCAGTTCCCCTTGATGTGGAATTGAACGTTGGTAAAAATTGGTACGACACAAAGTAGGTGACTGTTATTTATGATAATAATCGGAATTACAGGCGGGATCGGTGCAGGGAAAAGCACTGTTTGTGAAGAATTCAGAAAATATGGTGCTTTTATTATAGATGCTGATAAAATTTCCCGTCAGGTTACAGCAAAAAATGGCTTGGCGTACAGAGAAATAATTAATTATTTTGGTGAAACAATTATAAAATCTGACGGAGAAATTGACAGAAAAAAGCTTGCCTGTATTGTTTTTTCAGATAACAAAAAGCTTGAAGTTTTAAATCAGATTACACATAAACATATATTTGATAAAATGAGAGAACAAATAGCTTCATCAGATAATGAGCTTATTATTCTTGATGTTCCTCTTTTGTTTTCCGCTGATTTCGATATAAAATGTGATTTTAAAATTGCAGTTACAGCTGATCTTAAAGAGCGAATAAAGAGGGTTATGGCCAGGGATAATGCAAGCGAAGAGGATGTTCTCAAAAGAATAAATGCTCAACTTTCTGATGAAGAAATGAAGAAAAGGGCGGATATGTGGATTGAAAACGACTCTTATGAAAATATGAAAAATCAAGTCAGGGTAATAATTGAGAGATTAAGAGGATAGATGCGAAGAATGATAAAAAAATTAGTTTGGTTTTTAATTTTAGTGCTTACAATTATATGGTTCTTTTTCTACGGTGGTAAAAAAATGTTTCTTCAGTTCTTTTATCCGGTTCAATATGAAGAATATGTAGAAAAATATGCAAAAGAATATGATTTGGATAAATATCTTATATATGCAGTCATTCACACAGAGAGTAAGTTTGATGAAAAAGCTGTCTCTGATGCAGGTGCAATAGGACTAATGCAACTTATGGAAGATACTGCATCGGATTATAACAATAAAGGTAAATTTGGATATATCATTCCTGAACAATTATTGGAACCTGATGTTAATATTCGGTTAGGGTGTTATTATTTAAGCGAGCTTATGCAACGGTTTAAAAAACGGGAGCTTGCTATTATGGCATATAATGCAGGCCCCGGAAATGTTGAGGAATGGCTTTTAAATGATATGTTTTCTGATGGAGAAGGGGGACTTAATTCAACCCCTTTTAAGGAAACAAACGACTATGTGGATAAAGTTTTAAAAAGCTACAAGAGATATAAAGAAATATATTGAAAGGATGTTAGATATGGATTTAACTTATTCAAAAAAGAATGGATTTGAGGGCATTGATAATAAGAAAAAGGAGGAAATTTTCACCCTTTGCGAAGAATACAGAAAGTTTATTAATAAGGCAAAAACAGAACGTGAATTTTGTGTTGAAAGCTATAAATTGTTAGAAAACGAAGGCTTTGTTGCAATAGAAAATGTTAAAGAATTAAAGGCGGGAGATAAAGTCTATTCTGTGAACAGAGGAAAAGGTGTTTTTGCAGCTGTTATTGGCGAAAACCCACTTAAAGACGGAATAAACCTTGTTGGAGCACATATTGACGCACCGCGCCTTGATTTAAAGCCAAATCCCTTATATGAGGACGGGGGGATTGCATATTTTAAAACACATTATTACGGCGGTATAAAAAAATTTCAATGGCTTACAATTCCTTTGTCTATTCATGGCGTTATTGTTAAAAAGGATGGAACACAAATTAAAATAAATATAGGTGAAGATGAAAATGACCCTGTGTTCTGTATATCGGATATATTACCGCATCTTGGTCAGGAGCAGGCAAAAAAACCTCTTGGAGAGGCGATTCCTGGGGAACTTCTTAATGTTATCTTAGGAAACATTGAGGCTGATGATGCAGAAAAAGAAAAAGTAAAATATAACATTTTGAAGTATTTAAATTCAAAATACGATATTACAGAGGCTGACCTTTTAAGCAGTGAAATTGAAATTGTTCCTGCATATCCTGCCAGAGATTTAGGATTTGACAGAAGTATGATTTCAGGATACGGTCACGATGACAGAGTTTGTGCATATACCGGTCTCAGGGCTCTTATTGATATGAAGGCTCCAAAGAAAACAGCAGTATGCCTTTTGGTTGACAAAGAAGAAATAGGCAGTATGGGATGTACGGGTATGCAATCAAGATATTTTGAAAACATTCTGGCGAAAATTTGTTATCTTAAAGAAAATGAAGCAAACGATTTATATCTTCGTGAAGTTTTATCAAATTCTTGTTGTCTTTCCGCTGATGTTGGGGCTGCATTTGACCCTAATTTCCCTGAACAGTCGGAAAAAAATAATACGCCTCATTTAAATAATGGAGTATTGCTGACCAAATATACAGGTTCAAGAGGCAAGGGCGGAGCTAGTGATGCAAACGCTGAATTTGTGGCAAAAATCAGAAATTTATTTGACGAAAACCATGTTCTTTGGCAAATAGGTGAGCTTGGCAAGGTTGATGCAGGCGGAGGCGGAACGATTGCACAGTTTGTTGCAAATCTTGATATGGAAGTTATTGATTGCGGTGTACCTCTTCTTTCAATGCATTCCCCTTATGAAATTGCAGGAAAAATTGATATTTATATGGCGTATAAAGGTTATAAAGTCTTTATGGAAAATTAAGTTTTGAAAGCCGGATTTTTATCCGGCTTTCTTTTCAAAAAAGTTAAAAAAATACTGCTATATGACTTGACAGAACAACAAATTTAACATATACTTATAGTGTATGCAATTATAAAGAAATGCGAAAGGATTGAGAAACTTGGCTAAAGATGAAAAAAAGCTTGTTGAGGAAATTACTCCTATGGATGAGGATTTTGCTCAATGGTATACAGATATAATAAAAAAAGCACAACTTTGTGATTATTCAGGCGTACGAGGATGTATGGTTATACAGCCTTACGGATATGCAATATGGGAGAATATGCAAAAAGAAATGGACCGCAGATTTAAAGAAACCGGTCACGAGAACGTATATATGCCTATGTTCATTCCTGAAAGTCTTCTTCAAAAGGAAAAAGACCACGTTGAAGGGTTTGCACCGGAGGTTGCGTGGGTTACTCATGGAGGAAACGAAAAACTGGCAGAACGGCTTTGTGTTCGTCCAACATCAGAAACATTGTTTTGCCATCACTATTCAAATGTTATCCATTCATACAGAGATTTGCCTAAAAAATATAATCAGTGGTGTAATGTTGTAAGATGGGAAAAGACAACAAGACCATTCCTCCGCACAGCGGAATTTTTATGGCAGGAAGGGCATACTGCTCATGCAACTGCTCAAGAGGCGGAAGAAGAGACAATTAAAATGCTTAATGTTTATGCTGACTTTTGCGAAAACATTTTGGCTATTCCTGTTGTTAAAGGAAGAAAAACGGATAAAGAAAAGTTTGCCGGCGCTGAAGCTACATACACTATTGAAAGTTTGATGCACGACGGAAAGGCTCTTCAATCAGGAACAAGCCACAACTTTGGTGACGGGTTTGCAAGAGCATTTGATATTCAATATACTGATAAAAATAATGAACTTCAATATGTTCACCAGACATCATGGGGAACAACAACAAGACTTATCGGCGCTATAATAATGGTTCATGGTGACGATGCAGGACTTAAGCTTCCTCCTAAAGTTGCTCCGATACAGGTTGCAATTGTGCCTGTTGCGCAACATAAGGAAGGAGTTTTAGATAAGGCAAACGAGCTTTATAAGTCTTTATCTGAAAAATTCAGAGTTAAATTGGATGACAGTGATAAATCACCTGGCTGGAAGTTTAGCGAATATGAAATGATGGGCGTTCCTGTCCGTCTTGAAATCGGACCTAAAGATATTGAGAAAAATCAGGCTGTTCTTGTCAGCCGTGTTACGAGGGAGAAACGATTTGTTTCCCTTGATAATATTGATACGGAAATTGGAAATCTTCTTAATGAAATTCACAATCAGATGTTTGAAGCGGCTCTTAAAAACAGAGAAGAAAAAACAAGCGTTGCTGAAAATTATGATGACTTTAAAAAGTATATTGCTGAAAAAGGCGGATTTGTCAAGGCAATGTGGTGCGGTGATGAGGCTTGCGAACTGAAAATTAAAGAAGATACAACTGCAACATCTCGCTGTATGCCATTTGAACAGGAAAATATTTCAGATGTTTGCGTTTGCTGCGGAAAGAAAGCAAAAGCAATGGTATATTGGGGAAAAGCATATTAAATTATAAGAAAGGAAGTATCCGTTATGGAAAAGTTTTATGACACGCTATTAACACAGTTTTCGTTTATTCAAATAACGGATATTTTTGACATATTGATACTTGCCTATGTTATATACAAGGGCTTAAAGTTTATCAGAGATACCAAAACAATTCAGTTGCTTAAAGGGATTATTATTCTTGTTGTTATTATGCAACTTAGTTATTTTGCAGACCTACATGCGGTTTATTATCTTCTTGCCAATGCAATGCAATTAGGACTCATAGCAATACTTATTATGTTTCAGCCTGAACTTAGAAGAGGGCTTGAACATCTTGGAAGACAGAGTATGGGTAAACGTTTGAGTTTTGACGGAGAATATGAAAATAAAACCGAAGAAACCATAAAAGAAACCGTTGAGGCTTGTCAAGCAATGTCCAAAAACCGTATAGGTGCATTGATTGTTTTTGAACGCAAGGAGAAGCTTGGTGAGATTATAGAAACAGGGATTGATATAAATGCTGATGTAAGTTCTGAACTTATTGTAAATATTTTTATCCCGAAGACACCTCTCCATGATGGAGCAATGATTGTTCGTAACAATAAAATTGCTGCTGCAACTTGCTTTTTACCATTAACTCAAAATCAAAGATTGAGCAAAGAGCTTGGAACGAGACATCGGGCAGGGATAGGTCTTTCGGAAGAAGCTGACGCTGTTGTTGTTGTCGTTTCTGAAGAAACAGGAAAGATTTCAATCGCATTAGCTGGTGAATTGATTACAAATCTGTCTCCTGAAATTCTTGAAGAAAAGCTTATGACTCTTCTTGAAGTAAGGAAAGAAGAAAGAACAAATAAAAGGAATATGTTCCTGAGAAAGGAGCGTAATCAATGATAAAAAAGTTTTTTGAAAAGGACTCAGTTCTTAAAATCGTTTCCTTTTTAGCTGCGATTTTGGTATGGCTTTATGTTATATATATCGAAGACCCCAATATCAGCATTACAATAGATGATATTCCTGTGCACTATAAAACATCGGAGCTTGCAAATGACTTGGCTCTTGTTTCCTATGATGTAAAAACTGTTGATGTTAAAATATCTGCAAATCGTTCAGATATAATAGATTTTGAAGAAAGTGATATTGAAGCATATATTGATTTATCTACAATTTCTGAAGCAGGAAAATACTCTGACGTAAAAATCAATGTTGTTACTAATAATAAAAATGTTAATATTATTAACCGTTCGGAAAAACTATGTAATGTTCAGCTCGATGATATTATAACAAAAACTGTTCCGATTGACGTTGAACTTACAGGAGAGTTTCCTGAAGGATATGCTCTTGCATCAGAGCCAATTGTGTTTATTGATTCTACAACTCTCACAGGTGCAAAATCCTATATTGAGTCTGTTGCACATGCACTTATAAAAATAGAATGCGATGGGTTAAAAGATAGCAAGACTGTTTCGTCGGATGTTTATCTTATTGATAATGATGATAATGATATTGATGAAAACCACCCTGCATATAAATTTATAAAAATTGGTGAAACAAAGTCTTCGGCGTATATTTCTGTCGGAAAAACTAAAAAGGTAAATGTTGAAGTATCAGACAAGGAAACTGATAAGAGATATTCAGTTTCTCCGTCTTTTGTTGAGGTTTACAGCAAACAAGTAAATATTAATAAAATATACACAGAGAGTATCGCCGGAAAAAAGCCCGACAAGAACGGAAATGTGAAATTAAAATTGATTATTCCCGAAGGGGTTTCTGTTGTATCTGATGAAACAGAAGTAATTGTAAATATTAAAAATGATTAAAGTGAGGCGTATTTCGCCTCATTTGGTTTATAGGAGAAAGAATGAAACTACTGCTAAGTAACATTAAAGTTCCAATAAAGCATACAGATAAAATGATAATAGAGTGTGCATCTGATATATTAAAAAAGTATAATATAAAGACAAAAAGTATACAGATATACAGAAAATCTGTTGATGCAAGACGAAAGAATAATATTCATTATATTTGTGCGGTTATTGCTGAAACAGAGCAAACTGTTAAAGAGGTAAATACTCTTCCTTCTGATATTAAAATATACGATGAGCCTAAATTTGATTTTCAGATAACCAGCAAGGAAAAACCAAAAGTTCTCGTTGTGGGAACAGGACCTTGCGGATTGTTTGCTTCATACTTTTTGGCAAAAGCCGGATATGCTCCGATTGTAATTGAGCGTGGAGAAGATGTTGATAATAGAACAAAAAAAGTAAATGATTTCTGGAATAATAATTTTTTTGATAAAAACACCAATGTTCAGTTTGGTGAGGGCGGTGCCGGTACTTTTTCAGACGGAAAGCTTACAACGAGAATCGGGGATCCTCTTGGGAGACTTGTTTTGGAAACCTTTGTAAAGCACGGCGCAACAGAGGATATATTGTATAAAGCAAAACCTCATATTGGAACAGATATATTGAAAAAAGTTGTTAAAAATATCAGAGAAGAAATAAAGAAGCTTGGCGGAACAGTTAGATTTAATACTCTTTTAACCGATATCAAAATTAAAAACAATAAAATTTATTCAGCTATAGTCAATAATAATGAGGAAATTCTATGTGATAAAATTGTTCTTGCTATTGGACATAGCAGCAGAGATACCTATAAAATGCTTTATGATAAGGGGGTATTGTGTCAGGCTAAAGCCTTTGCTGCGGGAGTTCGAATAGAACACACACAGGAATTTATAAATAAAACACAATATGGAAATGAGTATAATAATAAATATTTACCTGTTGCGGATTATAGATTGACGTATAACGGAACGGATAGAAGCTGCTATTCATTTTGTATGTGCCCTGGCGGAATGGTTGTTAATGCCTCTTCTGAAGAGGGGATGCTTTGTGTTAACGGAATGAGCGAATATGCCCGTGACGGAAAAAATGCAAACAGCGCACTTGTTGTTACAGTTAATCCTTTCGATTTTGAAACTCAATTTCCTCTTGCAGGGATTGAATTTCAAAGAAAATACGAAGGGCTTGCTTATAATATTAACAGAGGAAAGGCACCTGTTCAGCTTTCAAGAGATTTTGTTAATAAAAAGGTAAGTGATAGTTTTGGTGAGGTATTGCCTTCTTTTACAGGGAATACTGCATTTTCTGATATCAGAGAATGCTTGCCTAAATTTATTACAGATACATTAAGTGAAGCTCTTTTGAGTTTTGAGCAAAAAATAAAGTTCTATACAACAGGAGATGCAGTTTTGACAGGAGTTGAGATGAGAACTTCTGCACCAATTCGTATATTAAGAGATGAGAAATTTGAAAGTGTATCTGTTGAAGGTTTATATCCTGCTGGTGAGGGGGCAGGATATGCCGGAGGAATAATGAGTGCTGCTGTTGATGGCATAAAAATTGCTAAAGAGATTTGTCAAATATAGTTTGACAAATCTCTTTATTTATCATATAATTATTCTATACTTAGTGTATAGGAGGATAGTAAAATGGGAAGATTATTTGGAACTGACGGCGTAAGAGGAGTCGCTAACAGTGAACTTACTCCCGAATTGGCTTATAAAATCGGACGCGCAGGAGCGTATGTTCTTGCAAGCGAAACGGCTCATAAGCCTAAAATTTTAGTTGGAAAGGATACAAGAATTTCAGGGGGATTACTGGAATCGGCTCTTGTTGCAGGAATTTGCAGTGTTGGTGCGGATGCAGTTATAGCAGGCGTTATCCCTACGCCGGCAATTGCTTACCTTGTCAGGAGTGAAAAATTTGATGCAGGGGTTATGATTTCTGCCTCACACAATCCGTTTGAACATAACGGGATAAAGTATTTCAGCAATCAGGGTTATAAATTAAGCGATGCATTAGAGGAAAGAATAGAGTCAATTATTCTTGATAATGCAGAAACGATTGAAAATCCGACGCATAATAATATTGGTACAATTTCATACGATTTATCCTTGTGCGATAAGTACATTGATTTAGCACAAGGGACTGTTTCAACCAAATTTGACGGCATAAAAATTGCAATAGACTGTGCAAATGGTTCATCAAGTGTTACTGCCCTAAAAACACTTAGGGCTTTGGGGGCGGAGGTTTTTGTTTTAAACAATACACCTGATGGTGTAAATATCAATGAAAACTGCGGGTCAACACATATCGAAAATTTATGTAAGTTTGTTAAAGAAAATGATGTTGATTTGGGACTTGCTTTTGACGGTGATGCGGATAGGGTTCTTGCCGTTGACGAAAACGGAGAACTTGTTGACGGAGATAAAATTATGGCAATCTGTGCTATGGATATGCGCAAAAAAGGTACTTTGAAGAAAGATACTATTGTCGCAACCGTTATGAGTAATCTTGGTCTTTTTGTAATGGGTGATGAAAACGGATTTAATATCGAAAAGACAAAGGTTGGAGACAGATATGTTTTAGAGAAAATGCTTCAGGATGATTATTCTCTCGGCGGAGAGCAGTCGGGGCATATTATATTTTTAGAACATAACACAACAGGTGACGGATTGGTTACAGGACTTCAGCTAACTGCCATAGTAAAAGAAAGCGGGAAGAAATTATCAGAACTTGCAAAAATTATGCAGGTGTATCCGCAGGTTTTAATTAACGCTAAAGTAAAAACGGAAAATAAAGAGAAATACCTTGAAGATGATGAAATCTGTACTGAAATTGCAAATATTGAGGAACAGTTTAAGGGTTCAGGACGTGTTCTTATCAGACCGTCAGGTACAGAGCCTCTTGTTCGCGTTATGATTGAAGGAAAAGACCAGGCAGTTATAACGGAAAAGGCCGAAGCATTAGCAAAGCTTATCACAAAAAAACTTGGATAAATAAAAAAGCTTCTTACCTATATTGGTAGGAAGCTTTTTTATTTCAAATATATTGAAAAAAAGGTTATTATGTGGTATAATGTTAATATGTAAATTTAACATAATTTGGAGGATAACTATGAGTGGAATAATTTCATAGGATTTTGATGGAACGCTTACTTATCCAATGCTGTCCACAAATATAAAGAAAGCGATGCCGATTATTGTTTTGAAAATCTTACTGATATTTTTGACATAATAAAATAATTTAGATTTATGCCTTATAAGATTGTCTTTTAAAGTTAATTATGATAAAATAAAATATTATTGGTCTAAAGATTTATACAAGGAGATATATATTATGAAACTTGGTATAGTTGGACTGCCAAATGTCGGTAAAAGTACACTTTTCAATGCTATAACACAGGCGGGGGCGGAATCTGCAAATTATCCGTTCTGTACGATTGAGCCTAATGTTGGGACTGTTGCGGTACCCGATGAAAGACTTGATAAGCTTAAAGAAATGTATGACCCTGAAAAGGTAACTCCTGCTGTAATTGAATTTGTTGATATTGCAGGCTTGGTTAAAGGCGCAAGCCAGGGAGAGGGGCTTGGAAACAAGTTCTTATCTAATATCCGTGAGGTTGATGCTATTATCCATGTTGTCCGTGCATTTGAAAACGAAAACATTATTCATGTTGAGGGTAATATTAATCCTATTAGAGACATTGAAACTATAAATATGGAGCTTATTTTATCCGACCTTGAAATTCTTGAAAGACGAATTGACAAGAGCAAAAAAGCATTAAAGGGCGGAGATAAAAAATATCAGGTTGAGATTGATTTTTACGAAAAGTTAAAGAAAAATCTTGAAGACGGATGTACTGCCAGAATGTTTGAATATTCTGATGAGGAACAAGAGCTGCTTAATGAGGTTTCTTTGCTTACTTTAAAACCAGTAATTTATGCCGCAAATGTTGCCGAAGATGATTATGCAAAAGGTGACAACGCGTTTGTTGAACAAATAAGAGAGTATGCCAATAAGGAAAATTCAGCTGTTATGGTTATTTCTGCAAGAATAGAAGAAGAGATTGCAGAACTTGACGCAGATGAAAAACAGATGTTTCTAGAGGAACTCGGGGCAACAGAATCAGGGCTTGATAAGCTTATTAAGGCAAGCTATTCGCTTTTAGGTCTTATAAGCTATCTTACAGCAGGTAAACCAGAGGTCAGAGCTTGGACAATTAAAAAAGGAACAAAAGCTCCTCAGGCGGCTGGGAAAATTCATTCCGATTTTGAACGAGGTTTTATTCGTGCAGAAGTTGTTGCATATAACGATTTAATGGAAAACGGAAGTATGGTTGCAGCCAAGGAAAAGGGACTTGTTCGAAGCGAAGGTAAGGAATATATTGTTGAAGATGGAGATATAATATTATTTAGATTTAATGTTTAATCTTTTATTTGGGAGGTTTACTTATGTCATTTACTGAAAATGCTAAAAAAATTTTTACAGAGACTGCCGAAAGTGTTGTTAAAGCATCGGGGGATATTCTTGAAAATTCAAAAAATAAATATCGTATCTATGACGCTAAAATTGACCTTAAAAAGCTTTTTGAAAAGCTTGGACAGCTTTCATATAATGAATATACAGAGAATACTGATTTATCCTCCGATAAGGAAGAATTATTTATTCAAATCAAAGAACTCGAATTATATATTGAAGAGCTGTCTGAAAAAGTGAGTAGGTAATTAATATGAAAAATTTTAATATAGCCATAGACGGTCCTGCTGGGGCAGGAAAGAGCTCAATTGCTAAATCTGTTGCTAAAAAACTTGATTGCATTTATATAGATACAGGGGCAATGTATCGTTCTGTCGGGGTTTTTGCTTTGCATAATAAAATTGACTTAAAGTCCAGTAATGATATATCTGCTCTTATTAGTAATATTGAAATGAATATAAAGCTTGAGGATGATGGTCAGCATATTTATATAAATGGCAATGATATGAACTCATTTATCAGAACTCCCGAAGCATCTATGGCGGCATCAACAGTTGCTTTAATTCCGGAAGTCAGAATGAAGCTTGTTGATATTCAAAGGGAAATTGCAGAAAATAATAATGTTATTATGGATGGCCGAGATATTGGAACTTATGTTCTTCCAAATGCTGATATAAAAATATTTTTAACAGCATCAGTTGAGGAACGGGCATCAAGAAGATATAATGAGCTTATAGAAAAAGGTGAAAAATGCACTCTTGATGAGGTTATTGCTGATATGATTATTCGGGATAAACAAGATACAGAGCGTGAGTTTGCACCTTTAAAACAAGCAGAAGACAGCATATTGGTTGATACAACGGGACTTTCATTTGACCAATCAGTTAATAAAGTCATAGAAATTATAGAAATGAGCAAAAAAATATGATACTTTATAAAATTGTTTCTTTTTTCTGTTATTTAATGTTAAAGGTTTTGTTTAATTTTAAAATATTGGGAAGAGAAAATATTCCGAAGGACAAAAATTTTATACTTGTTTCAAACCATACAAGTAATTTTGACCCACCTATACTTGGTGTTGCAACAAATATACGCCTTGCATATATGGCAAAAGAAGAACTGTTTAAAAATAAAATTTTTGGCGGACTTATTAAAAAACTTGGCGCTTTCCCTGTAAGCCGAGGAGGCGGAGATATATCCGCTATAAAGACTGCTATTAGGGTTTTAAAAGATGGTCAGAATATGGTTATTTTCCCAGAAGGGGGAAGAAGCAAAACAAAGGGTATGCTTCGAAAAGGGAAACCGGGAGCTATATTGATTGCAACAAAAGCACGCGTTGGGATTTTACCTTTGGGAATAGATGCAAATTTTAAATTCAGAGGGAAAGTTACTGTTAAAATTGGAGAATACATAGATTTATCAAGGTATTTTGATGAAAAGCTTACAGCTGATAAATTGCAGGAAATTACTGATAATATTATTATGCCGGCAATTGCAAATCTTGCAGGAGTGAAAGTTTATGAAAATAAAAATTGCTGATAATGCAGGTTTTTGTTTCGGGGTAGGCAGAGCAGTAAATATTGCCTATGAAGCATCAAGAGAAACAACAGATAATCCCACATACACTTACGGGATGATTATTCATAATAACGATGTTGTTTCAGAGCTTGAAAGCTTGGGGATAAGCTGTATTGATGATATAAATAGAATTCCCGATAACAGCCGTGTTATTATAAGAGCTCACGGTATTTCGGAAAGGGAATATAATTTATTAAAAGATAAAAATATCAATATAATTGATGCAACTTGCCCATATGTTAAAAAAATTCATCAGATAGTCAAAGAGGAATTTGAAGATAAGCGAAGAATAATAATTATAGGCGATAAAAATCATCCTGAAGTTAAAGGGATAAACGGATGGTGTGAGGATTCTGCTTTAATTTTGTATGACGATGAAAATTTGACAGAAATTCTTGATTTACCCAAAGATACTCCCGTCAGCCTGGTTACTCAAACAACAATCAGACGGGATTTATTAAAAAAATTTGAAAAAATTTTAAAAAAACATTTTACAAATCTGAAAATTTTTGATACAATATGTAATGCAACCTCTTTAAGGCAGGAAAGCGCTTCAGCTTTAGCCGAGGAATGTGATGCAGTATTTGTTCTTGGAAGTCCTTCCAGTTCAAATACCCAAAAACTTTTTGAAGTATGCAGGGAAAAATGTCCTGATACATTCAAAATTGAAAATGCAAAAGAATTAAATAAATATATAAAAACTTTAAACAAAAAAAACCAAGTAGGGATTACCGCCGGAGCATCCACTCCGGATAAGGTAATTAAGGAGGCAAATTTAACCATGGCGGAAATTACAAATGAAATGAACTTTGCGGAAGCATTGGAGGAGACTTTAAAGCCCCTCAACACAGGTGACATCGTAAAAGGTGTTGTTATTGGTATCACACCAACAGAAGTGCAGGTTGATATTGATGGTAAATACGACGGAGTTATTCCGATTGATGAACTTTCAAATGAACCTATAAGTGATGCATCAAAGATAGTTAAAATTGGTGATGAAGTTAATGTTTTCGTTGTTCATGTAAGCGACAGAGACGGCGTTGTTACCCTTTCAAAGAAGAAGATTGATGCTGATAAAGGGGTAAAAGAACTTGAGGCTGATTTTGAGGCTAAAACTGTATTAAACGGACGAATTGTTGAAATTGTTAAAGGCGGAGTTGTTACAATCGCAAAAGGTGTTAGAGTATTTATTCCTGCATCTGAAGCTGCTGAAAGATTTATTGATGATTTAGGTTCCCTTTTAAATACAGAAGTGTCATTCAGAATTATAAAGATGGACAGAGACAGAAGAGGTCGTCTCAGAGTTGTTGGTTCCATCAAATCTGTTGCTAAAGAAATTTCTGCTAAAAAAGCTGAAGAATTCTGGGCAAGCGCTGAAGAAAGAAAAGCATATACAGGTACTGTTAAAATGCTTACAAATTTCGGTGCATTTGTTGACCTTGGCGGGGTTGATGGTCTTATCCATATTTCAGAACTTTCTGATATGAGAATTAAGCATCCATCCGAAGTTATCAGCGTTGGTGATAGCATAGATGTATTCATTAAAGCTCTTGACAAGGAAAACGGAAAAGTTTCTTTGGTTAAGGAATTCAAGGAAGATAAAAGAGCTGCTTTCTGGGCAGGAGCTGAAGTTGGCAAAAAATACAATGGTGTTGTTAAATCTCTTACAAACTTCGGTGCATTCGTTGATATCGGCGGTGTAGACGGTCTTGTTCATATTTCAGAGCTTTCTTGGAACAGAATTAAGCATCCATCTGAAGTTATCAGCGTTGGCGATACTATTGAAGTATATATCAAAGAGCTTGATAAAGAAACAAATAAGATTTCTCTTGGATATAAAAAAGAAGAAGATAGCCCATGGCTCAAGGGAACAAAGGATTTAAATGTTGGCGATACAGTTAAATGTAAGATTGTAAGAATTCTTCCGTTTGGCGCATTCGCTGAAATTGCTCCTTTTGTTGACGGTCTTATTCATATTTCCCAGATTTCAAACGAAAGAATTGCAAAACCATCTGATGCACTTTCAATTGGTGATGAAGTTGATGCGAAAATTCTTGAAATCAACAATGATACTAAGCAGATTGCTCTTTCTATAAAAGCTTTGCTTCCTGAAGCTGTTGTTGAAGAGGTTGAAGTTGAGGAAGCTTCAGAATCATACACAGAAGATGTATCTTTCACACTTGGAGATACATTAGGTGATATTCTCGACGCAGAATAATGTTTATTACGATAGGTTGCGGCAATTTCTTTGCTGCAACCTATTTAAATAAGAGGTGTTTTATTTTGAATTTAATTGATTTAAAAAAAGAAGTGTCAGGAAAAAATGTTTCGGTTATCGGAATTGGGGTCAGTAATATTCCGCTTATAAAACTGCTTTCTTCGTTGGGAGCAAAAATTATTGCCCACGATAAAAGAAATAAGGAAGAATTAGGTGAAACTTATGATGATCTAAATGCTCTTGGGGTCAAGTTTGCTTTGGGAGACGATTATTTAGAGCGAATTCCTGATGATGTAGATTTTATATTTAAAACACCGGGAATCAGGTGTGATAAACCTGAAATCTTTGATAAAATAAAAAAAGGGGCAAAACTTTCATCGGAAATGAATTTATTTTTTGACTTATGCCCTGTCCCGATTATTGCAGTTACAGGAAGTGATGGAAAAACAACAACTACAACTCTGATTTCGGAATTATTTAAAAAAGAAGGCTATGTTTGTCATATTGGCGGAAATATCGGAACTCCCCTTGTTGACACAACTGAAAATATTAATGAAAATGATAAAGTTGTTCTGGAGCTTTCCAGTTTTCAGCTCCATACAATGACTAAAACTCCGCATATTGCGGTTATTACCAATGTTACTCCAAATCATCTTGATTGGCATACAGACCTTAAAGAATACGAAGATGCAAAGAAAAATATTTTTTTAAATCAAACAGAATTAGATTTAACTGTTTTGAATTACGATAACGATGTTACCCGTTCATTTGCTCCACTTACAAAAAATTACATATTTTTTAGCAGACAAAATGAACTTGATAACGGAATTTGTTTAAACGAAAACTACATTGTTTTAAAAGAAAACGGCGAAATAAAAGAAACAATTTTAGATATAAATAAAATTAAAATCCCGGGTCTCCATAATATTGAGAATTATATGGCTGCAATTGCCGCAACACTGGGAATGGTTTCTATTGATACAATAAGATATGTTGCTGAAAATTTTGGCGGTGTTCAGCATAGAATTGAGCTTGTCAGAGAGCTTAACGGAGTTAAATATTATAATGACTCAATAGCAAGCACTCCGGCAAGAACAACCGCAGGACTTATATCCTTTGGAGATAAAAAAGTTATACTTATCGCCGGAGGATATGATAAAAAAATCCCTTTTGACGGATTTGGCGAAGTTATAAACAAACATGTAAAAAAACTGATTTTAATTGGTGCAACAGCCTCAAAAATTGAAAATGAGGTTAAAAATTCTGATAGTTATACTGACCTGCCTATATATATGGTAAAAAGCTTTGAAAATGCAGTTTTAACTGCAAAAGATATAGCAGAGGAGAACGATATTGTCATTTTATCGCCTGCCTGTGCAAGCTTTGATTTATTTAAAAATTTTGAAGAGAGAGGTAATGTATTTAAAGATTTAGTAAACAGTCTTTAAATAAAATATTATGTCAGCAATTATTTCAAAAGTTTACCCTCAAAGTCTTGCTGATTGTGCAGGACTTAAGAGCGGAGATAAAATTGAATATATAAACGGAAGAGAAATCGTAGATTATCTTGATTATATGTATCTTTCCGCAAATGATAAAATAGAGATTTCTTTATCTGACGGACGGAATATAAATATTTCAAATCCTGACTATGAACCCCTTGGAATAGAATTTGAAACATTGCTTATCGATAAACCGAAATCCTGTCTTAATAAGTGTGTATTTTGTTTTATAGACCAGCTTCCTCCCAATATGAGGGAAAGTTGCTATTTTAAGGACGATGATTACCGCTTGTCTTTTCTTCAGGGAAATTATGTTACCTTAACCAATATGTCCGATAAAGATTTAGACAGAATAATTGAATATAATTTACCCCGTATAAATATTTCGGTTCATACCACAAACCCTGAACTTAGAAGGAAAATGCTTAATAATAAAAATGCAGGGAAGATAATGGAGCAAATTCAAAAACTTGCCTCAGGCGGACTCAATATGAACTGCCAGATTGTTTTATGTCCCGGCTATAATGACGCAGATGAGCTTGAAAAAACCATTGAAGATTTAGGAAAGTTTTGTTTTGAGATAGAAAGCGTTTCCATTGTTCCTGTTGGAATATCCGATTTTCGTGAAAATTTGCCGAAGATGCATTCTTTTGATGAAGAAAGTGCCAGAACGCTTATAAAGCAAGTTGAGAAATGGCAAAAATATTTTTATGACAGGGTTGGCACTAATTTTATTTATTTAAGCGACGAATTTTATATTACGGCAAATATGCCTATTCCGGACTCTGATAGTTATTATGGATTTCCACAGATTGAAAATGGGGTAGGACTTTGCGCTTCTTTAAGAGACGAATTTAACGACGCTTTATCAAAAAGCGAAACAAATGCTGTTAAAACCGAAAAATCCATCGCAACAGGTGCTATTTCCTATGAGTTTATTAAAAGTCTTACGGAAAAATTAAGCGGTGAGAAAATCCATATATATAAAATAGAAAATAACTTTTTTGGAAAGAAGATTACAGTTACAGGTCTTATAACAGGCAAAGACCTTATAAATCAGCTAAAGGGAAAGAATCTTGGGAAAAAGCTTATTCTTTCAAAATCAATGTTTAAACACGATGAAGAAATATTTTTGGATAATACAACTCTTGACGAAGTCAGAAATGAATTAGGTATTGAAATTGTATTAAATGACAATGACGGCTATCAGTTACTTGATACGCTATTGGATTAGGAGGGAATTAAATGAAACCGACTGTTGCTATTGTTGGTCGTCCTAATGTGGGAAAATCAACATTATTTAACAAAATAACAGGTAAGAGAATTTCTATCGTTGAAGATACCCCGGGTATAACTCGTGACAGGATATATTCTGATGCAGAATGGCTTGGAAAAACATTTACTCTGATTGATACGGGCGGTATTGAGCCGTTTAGCAAAGACATAATTCTTTCACAAATGAGACAACAGGCAAACCTTGCTATTGATATGGCGGATGTTATTCTGTTTATGGTAAACATTCGTGACGGACTTACTGCGGCTGATAAGGATGTTGCGGCTATGCTTCAAAAAAGTAATAAACCTATAATCCTTGTTTGTAATAAAGCTGATGCCCCCGGCGAACTTCCGATGGAGGCCTATGAGTTTTACAATTTGGGACTGGGTGACCCTGTTGCCGTTTCCTCAATCCATGGTTTGGGAGTAGGCGACCTTCTTGATATGGTTGTTTCATATTTTCCTGAAGATATAGAGGAAGAAGACGAAAGTGATGTTATCCATGTTGCAATTGTTGGAAAGCCAAATGCAGGAAAATCATCACTTACCAATAAGATTTTAGGCGAAAACAGAGTTATTGTCAGTGAAATCGCAGGAACAACAAGGGATGCAATTGACAGTAAATTTGAAAAAGACGGGCAGGAATATGTCATTATTGATACTGCAGGGATGCGCAAAAGAGGGAAAATAAGCGAAGATGTTGAAAGATACAGCGTTGTCAGGGCTCTTGGCGCAGTTGAACGGGCAGATGTTTGCGTTATAATGATTGATGCAACCGAAGGCATAACTGAGCAAGATACAAAAATTGCCGGATATGTTCACGAACAGGGTAAGGCTTGCATAATTGCTGTTAATAAATGGGATTTAATCAGTAAAGAAACAAACACGATGAATGAATTTAAAAATCGTGTTAAAGAAGGATTAAACTTTATGATGTATGCTCCTTCAATCTTTATTTCTGCACAGACAGGACAAAGAGTTGATGACCTTTTCGATATGATTAAAGCTGTGCTTGCGGAAAACACAAAACGAATCTCAACAGGTCTTTTAAACGATGTTATCAACGATGCAGTTGCAATGGTTCAGCCACCGTCTGATAAAGGAAAAAGACTTAAGATTTATTACGGAACCCAAAGCGGAGTTAAACCGCCGACTTTTGTTTTATTCGTTAATAATGCAGAGCTTGCACATTATTCATATATCAGATATCTGGAAAATCAAATCCGTGCTAAATTTGGTTTCGAGGGAACTCCTCTTAAATTCATAATAAGGGAAAAGGGTGAAAAGTACAATGGTTAAATATATTTTTATTCTAATTATATCATATCTTCTCGGCAGTATAAACACTTCAATCATTGTTGGAAAAATTAAATCAGGGGAAGATATTCGTAAATTCGGAAGCGGAAATGCAGGTGCGACGAATACCTTGAGAACATTTGGTAAAGCCTCGGCAATTATGGTTGTTTTTGGTGATGTTTTAAAGGCAGTTATCTCAATCCTGATTGCAAAACTCATATCAAACGAAGCTATAGCTGTATATATTGCAAGTATAGGTGTTATTTTAGGTCATAATTTCCCTGTTTTCTTTGGATTTAAAGGCGGAAAAGGGATTGTTGTTTCAGCGGTTGCATCTTTGTTTGCAGACTGGCGTGTTGGACTGGTTATTATAATCATTTCGCTTTTAATAATGATTATAACTAAATATGTATCCCTCGGAAGTATAATCGGCGCTTGTCTTATAGTAGTTTTTGGATTAATTTTCAGGGGCGTTGATGCAGAATTTTTGATTTTTTCGATTATAGTCGGCGGACTTGCACTTATAATGCACCGAAAAAACATAGTAAGACTTATTAAAGGAACCGAAAATAAGTTAAATTTTTCAAGAGGAGATAAATAATTATGGCAAAAATCAGTGTAATTGGCAGTGGCGGATGGGGAACAGCTATTGCTGTGATGCTCTCCAAGAACGGCCATAATGTAAATTTATGGTCATTTTTTGAAGAGGAGAGCATCAATTTAAAAAAGGATAGGGAAAATAAAAAATTTCTCCCAGGAATTAAGCTTGATGACTCAATTTTTCTAACATCCGATATAATGGATTGCGCAGATTCAGATGTATATGTTATGGCGTCACCATCACACGCTGTAAGAAATACAGCTAAAATCCTTGCAAAGGCAATAAAGGAAGGCGAAATTGTTTTAAATATTGCCAAAGGAATAGAAGAAGGTACATATAAGACAATGTCTGAGGTTATTAAAGAGGAAATTCCTAATTGCAAAATTGCTGTTATGTCAGGCCCGTCTCACGCAGAGGAGGTTTCAAGAGGAATTCCTACAACAAATACAATTGCTTCAGAAGATGCGGAGATTGCAGAATATATTCAGGATTTATTTATGAACCAAACATTCCGTATTTATACAAACACTGATATTAAAGGTGTTGAACTTGGCGGTTCATTAAAAAATGTTATCGCTTTATGCTGCGGTATTCTTGACGGTATGGGATTAGGAGATAACACAAAAGCAGCCCTTATGACGAGGGGCCTTGTTGAAATGAAAAGACTTGGTGTTTCCCTTGGCGCAAAAGTTGACACTTTTAACGGATTATCTGGAATCGGCGATTTAATCGTTACCTGCACAAGTATACATTCAAGAAACAGAAGAGCAGGCATTTTGATTGGACAAGGAAAAACTCTAAAGGAAGCGCAAGAAGAGGTCGGAATGGTTGTTGAAGGGGTCAAAACCTGTAAGGCTGCAAAGGAACTTGCTGATAAAGTAAATGTTGAAATGCCTATAATAACTCAGGCTTATAATGTTTTATTTAAAAACGAAGATGTTAATACAGCATTAGCAAATCTTATGGGCAGACTCAAAAAAAATGAAAGTGAGGATTCATTCCTGCATAAAATGTAATGGAGGTTGATTAAATGGATATTTTAACATATCTTAAAAAAGGTGCTTTTTTAACTGCTTCTTATGAAGATAAAGTAAACACTATGACCATTTCATGGGGAAATATTGGAATTGAATGGGGAGAAGATGTATTTGTTACTCTTGTCAGAGACAGTAGATTTACCAAAGAATTTATTGATAAATCAGGGAAATTTACTGTTACAATACCTAAAGATGAGTCTCTAAAATCAGAACTCTCGTTCTGCGGGACAAAATCAGGCAGAGATTTTGATAAAATAAAAGAATGCGGTTTAAGTCTTGGAAAATCAAAAACAATAGACGTCCCATATATTAAATGCAACGCTATTATCATTGAATGTGAAGTTATGTATGCACAAAGAATGGATGAAAATTGTATGAGTGATTGGTTTAAAGAAAAGTTTTATAGTTCAGGCGACATTCATACGCTTTACCACGGAAAAATTTTAAATATGTATGAGGTTAACGGTGAAGATTAATTATCAGCTTGAACTTGATAAAATCATTAAAAATTTAAATGGCGAAAAACCTAAACTGCTTATTCATAGCTGCTGTGCCCCATGTTCAAGCTACGTTCTTGAATATTTAACTGAATATTTTGATATAACCGTTTTATATTATAACCCTAATATTTATCCTGAAAATGAGTTTAAAAAGAGACTTTTGGAGCAAAAAAAACTCATCTTGGAAATGGGTCATAAAATTGATGTAATCGATGCCGGTTATGATTTAGATGAGTTTTATTCTGCTGTTAAGGGGCTGGAAAACGAGCCGGAGGGCGGAAAAAGATGCGAAAAATGTTTTTTCCTTCGTCTTGACAAAACCGCACAGCTTGCAAAGGATGGGAATTTTGATTATTTTACAACAACCCTTACAATCAGTCCATTGAAAAATGAACAAATCCTTAACCAAATTGGGGGTCAGTTATCAAAAAAATACAAAGTTCCCTATTTGTACTCTGATTTCAAAAAGAAGAATGGGTATAAAAGGTCCATAGAACTATCAAAAAAATACGAATTATACAGGCAGAATTATTGTGGATGTGTCTACTCTCAAGGCATCTAAAAAGACAGCATAGGCTGTCTTTTTTTGTTCTATACAATATGTTGTCCGCATAATATTTATTATAATATGCGGAGAGGATGAACTGAATGGAAGAATACATAGGATTAACCAGCATGGAAGCGGAAGAGTCTAAATCTAAATATGGAACAAATATAATTCCCGAAAAAGATAAAACAACAATCTGGATGAAATTCTGGATGAATTTTAATAATCCTATTATAACTATTTTGCTTGTATCCTTGGGAATAAACCTATTTTTTACTTTTTTAGGCAAGGTTGACTGGTTTGAATGTGTCGGTATTTTTGCATCTGTTATTATTTCAACATTTGTAAGTACATTATCCGAATATAAAAACGAAAATACTTTTCAGAAACTTCAAAATGAGGCTTCAAGAATTAACTGTAAAGTATACAGAGATAAAAAGCTTTGTGAAATTTCTATTGAAGATATCGTTATAAATGATATGGTGTTGTTACAGTCAGGAGATGTAATTCCTGCAGATGGATTTATTATATCAGGAAGTATCAAAGTTGACCAGTCATCATTAAACGGGGAAACTAAAGAAGTTGAAAAAAACAGTAACGCTTTAGACGAAGTATCCTCTGGATTTTGGAATAATAAAAATGTATTTCGCGGGTCTGTTGTATGCGAAGGTCAGGCGATTATGAAGGTTTCTGCAATAGGCGAAAGTACATTATATGGTAAACTTTCCATTGAGACACAGATAAAAGAACATCAAAGCCCGCTTAACTTAAAGCTTTCAAAGCTTGCAAAAGACATAAGTAAGTTCGGATATATTGGCGCAATCTTAGTTTTTATACTGTTTATGTTTTACAAATCTGTTGTTTTAAATGATTTTACGCCAATATTAGTTAAAGAATACATTCTAGATTTCCCTCAACTTATTTCTGATTTGGTTGAGGCAGTTATAATGTGTGTTACTATATTGGTTGTTGCCGTTCCTGACGGACTTCCTTTGATGATTGCAATTGTATGTTCCTTAAATATGAGAAAAATGCTTAAGGATAATGTATTAGTCAGGAAAATTATCGGGATAGAAACATCGGGCGGGCTTAATGTTCTTTTTACAGATAAAACCGGAACACTTACAAAAGGAAGGCTTTCTGTGACTCATTTTATAGATGGAAATAATATTCTTTATGATAATATAATCCAATTACCTGAAAAACTCCTAAAATTTATGCTTATTTCAATTATTTACAATTCAGGCACAACCATTAACGGCAAAAAAACTATCGGGGGAAATGCAACAGAAAAGGCATTATCCGAACATATTATTAATTATCACAAATTTCAATTTAACATTAAAAAATATGACGAAGTTCTATTTTCAAGCAAAAACAAATTTTCTCAGTGCTGTGTTAGCGGAGAGTATAATTTAAAGCTTATAAAAGGTGCACCTGAAATAATTTTACCAAAATGCAATAAATATCTAAATAAAGATGGAACACCAAAACCTTTTTCAAAACATTTAATTCAAAAGAGAATTAATGATTTTGCAAACAATGCGGAGCGAATTATTGCATTTGCATATTCCGATTCTTTAAATCCGGAAGAATTAATATTTTTAACCGCAGTAACGATAAAAGATGAAATTAGAAGAAATGTTAAAGAATCTGTAAATGATGTTAAGAGGGCCGGAATTAAGGTTATTATGATAACCGGAGATAAAAAAGAAACCGCCGTTTCTATCGCAAGAGAATGTAGTATAATTGATTCTGAAAAGGATATTGTTCTGGTATCGGAAGATTTGAGCAAAATGTCTGATAATGATGTGAAAGAAATTTTGCCTGATTTATGCGTTGTTGCACGAGCTGTCCCGTCAGATAAAAGCAGACTAGTCCGTCTTGCCCAGGAGTTGGGAATGGTGACGGGAATGACCGGAGACGGGGTAAACGATGCCCCTGCACTAAAAAGTGCTGATATTGGATTTGCCATGGGAAGCGGAACTGATATTGCAAAAGAATCAGGAGATATTGTTATTCTTGATGATAATTTTAATTCAATAAAAAAAGCAGTATTATACGGCAGGACGATATATAAAAGTATAAAGAAATTTATAACATTTCAATTAACCATAAATATTGCGGCGGTATCAATTTCTGTGTTTAGTTTTTTGTTTGGGGTAATTAAGCCGCTCAGTATAACTCAAATGCTTTGGGTAAATTTATTGATGGATACCCTTGCAGCAATTGCTTTTGGAGGCGAGGCTGCTCTAAAAAAATATCTCAAAGAAAAACCTATAAAAAGAAATTCGCCGATTCTTGACAAAAAGATGTGGAATGCCATTTTAATAAACGGCGGATTTATTACATTAATAAGTATATTTTTCTTTATTTCAGATAAAATTCGTTTAATGTTTGAGTCAAACAGTTTTTATACAGGATATTTTAATTTTTTTGTTTTCGCCAGCGTATTTAATGCATTTAATACAAGGGCTGACGGCATTGATTTAACAGAAAATCTTTCATCAAATAAAAGATTTATTATTGTTATGGGTTTAATTTCGATTATTCAGGTTATAATGACCTATTTTGGCGGAGAAGTATTAAGGACGCACGGCCTTGAACTTAAAGAATGGCTTGTTGTCTTTGGTCTGTCAATTTTGATTATTCCTTTGGACTTTATCAGAAAAATAATAACTAAATAAAAGAGGAAAACACCCATTTTAGGGTGTTTTCCTCTTACAAAACCACATTTTAAATGCTTTTAGAATTAGCCATATTATATAAATTACTATAATATAAATTGAGATAGCATATCCCGATGGTTTTGGTACGGAAAATGATAAAAACGGAATAGAGGAAGACAGATTTGTCGTTTTTATGATAAGGTCTACCGACGATGCCAAAGGATATAAAAATGGGATCAATATTGTTTTTGGCAAAAATAATGATAACAACAAGCAGACATATCCTAATATTAATACAACTGAACATAAAGGAACAACCCATAAATTAGCGATGAGCGAAAATACAGATACATTATTAAAATAAAATGCTATAATCGGTGCTGTTCCAATAAAAGCAGCTAAAGATACACAAAATGAGCTTATAATAAATTTAAACTTATTTTTAGTAAGTTTTATTATACATTCATATAGTATAGGGTATAACACTATTATTGAAAAGGTTGCAGTGAATGAAAGTATAAAGCTTATACTAAAAAGTATGTATGGATTATATAATAAAATAATAAATGCTGAAATAAACAGTGCAGTCAGGGAATCATATTGCCGTTTAAACATAGATGCAAGCATTGTTATTATAAGCATAATTGATGCTCTTGTTACGGATGGAGTAAACCCAACAACCGAAGAGAAAATAAGTATAATGGGAAGTAATAAAATTAAAGAATATTTTCTCCGTATTCGTAACATAACAAGCAGTCCGGAAATTACACCTATTAAAATGTTAAGGTGAAGCCCCGATACCGCAGTTATATGAGAAATACCTGTTTTTGAAAAATTTTCTGTAAGTTCTTCAGAAAAATCATCTTTGTTACCAAGCATTATTCCTTTAATAACTGCATTTGCATCTATATCATAAGAAAACACTTCATTAGCTTTATTTTCAAAGAATGTGTTTAGTTCACGACCTAAGTATTTAAATCTTTTAACAAAATTTTCATTGGAGGAAGAGGAGTCATCAAGATACATAACCTTCGTAAAGCCGGTAACATAAATATTTTTCGTTTTAAGATATCTGACATAATCAAAATCATTTTTCATATTTTCTGTTTTTAAAGGCGTAGTATAAAAGAACACTTTATCATTAATTTGAGGAAATTTATTTTGCCAGGTATCAACATAAATCTTAATTTTCCCTGACACCTCTCTTTTATTGTTAATTTTTTCACAATCACTTAATTCAACATCCACCGCATAATAAGTTCCTTTTTCTGTGATCATTGGAGAAGAGGTAACAGTTCCATATAACCATAAATTTTCATTAATTTTTGCTCTTAAATCAGCTTGTTTGTATGTATTCGTGTAATTTAAATAAAAAGCTCCTGATATATACGAAATTATACTAAATATCAAAACAAGTCCGTATATCATATGTTTTTGTTTAAGAAAAATTATAAAAATAAAACAAGAAATAAGTATAAGAGATAATGTAAAATTATTAACAAATTGTAGACCAAATATTTCAGCACTAAATATGCCAATAATAAAAAATAAAATAAATTTAACAGTTAATCTTGAAGATAAATTTTTAATA
>JAZRTD010000176.1:0-7543 GCA_045651845.1 Clostridia bacterium
TATTTGACGACACCGTTGTTTTGTCTTGCTCAGCCTTTTCTGTCGATAAATTAAACTCATTTTTTATAAGCTGTGTCGCCTCTTCGACCGACATTTTACCCTCAACAATTTGTCTTTCTTCTTCTTCCGTAAAATCTCTTAGAGTTCCTTCTATATACTGTGAAACAATATCCTCTCTATTCTTCTTCTGCTCATCAATTTTCTCCACAATCTCATCCGATGTTTTTATTGTGGAAAAATAATAAACAGCCTTCATATTGTTCCACTGCCACATACCAAGCGCAACTAATGCAACAAAAACAATAAATAGAGCAATCAAAAATATTTTTTTTGATTTTTTCATTTTCTTTCTGTCAACTCCCACAAAACGCACCTCTTTGAGAAAATTAGAGAAAACAATAAATAGACCGCGATATACCCAATAATCGTCCCCAATAAATCCACACAAACATCTGTAATTTGTCCGCTCCGTCCGGGCACAAAGTGTTGAAATATCTCGTCCGCTGTTCCAAGGAATACACCATAACTCACACAAATAATATCTTTATAAAGTTCCTTACCGCAATAACATCGTATTGCATAAATAATACACCCTGTAACAAAATAGTTATACATATGTGCAAGCTTGCGAACAATAAAATGAAGTGTAATCCCTCCATAGCTTCCATTACTTTTCTCTCTTGGAACAGATTTAGGAACCCAATCAAGCTTACTCATAACAATACGACTTAACTCTGCTGATTGCGCCGCCGTTTGAGACGAGTAGTACAAAATAACAGCAGTCTGAAATATTAGAACAATAAACAGAATATAAAATTTCACCCGATTTTTATAATCAAAATTATATAATGTATTCTGCATTACGCAATACCATTTCGGCTATATATTCCAAATTATCCATACCGTACTGCCCGTACTTTTTATCTATAATTTCATAAGCCTTGCCAATGCTCGGTTTTCTCTTTTTTAAATTATGACAATCCGAACCGACAAAGTGAATAATCTCTTCACGCAAAAGCCCCAGAGCCTTCCTCTTTGTAAACGGATTTGTGAAAAAGCTTGCATTTGCCTGAAGCATACAACCTATATCCAAAAGACGGAAGATCATAGTCTTATCCTTTTGGTACTTGAAATACCTCTCAAAATGAGCAATAACAGGGATAATCCCTGCTCTGCGAATTTTTTCTAATGTATCATATGTAATACTTGACCATTTGAAAAACGGCATCTCTACAAGAAGATAGTTTGTTCCTGAAATGCAGAACCTTTCTAAATCAGTAAGTCCGCCCACCTCAGGATATAACAAAACTTCTGCCCCCAACACAATTTGAGGCATATTCTCTTTATCTTCTATTTCATTAAGAAGGTTACTACCCGCCTTCTCTCTGCTTCTGAAAAAATTATTAATACTATCCTTAGCAAGATAAAAATGCGGAGTTGCAATAATTTTATCTACACCCTGCCCGCGAAGCATTTTTAGCATCTCAACAGAGGTCTTTGCATCAGGACTTCCGTCATCTATTCCTGGAAGAATATGTGTATGAAAATCAACCATAATTTTTACCGCCAGACTTTTTTACTATTTTGTTTCTTTAACTTCGTTTGTCTCTTTAGACTCTTTTTTACTCTTATGTCCATAGTCATAGGAATAATCATAGCCATAACCATAGCCGTAGCCATAACCATAGCCATAGCCTGAATATCCGTTTTTCGAATAATCTCTGTATTTTTTCCCGTATCTTCCGCCAGCTCTATAGTATTTTCTTCCGTATCTGTATTTATAACCGCCCTTATATGTGTACTCAACCCCATTAAGAATAAATCCGATTATTTTCGCACCTGCAAATTCCAACCGGTTAACGGCATCACGAAGCGCATCTTTTTCAGTTGAGTTCTGAAGAGCAACCATAATAACATCCGGAATAAACTTAGAAAGAATAACTGTATCTGTTACAATATTAACAGGACAGGTATCGATTATAATATATTCATAGTTCTTTTCTAACTCTTCAATAAGCTGAATAAACTTTTCTGAGCCGAGAAGCTCGGTAGGGTTTGGTGGAATATCTCCGGCACAGATATAATCTAAATTAGGATAATCAGCGGCGTGTCTCACAATATCATTAACCGTTGACATACCAACGAGATAATTGCTCATTCCTGGTTTAGCATTTTCATTAAATAATCTATGGATATTCGGGCGTCTTAAGTCACAATCAATGATGCAGACTTTAGCGCCTGTTTCCGCAAAAGTAATAGCAATATTGATGCAATTTGTCGACTTACCCTCTGCAGCCAGAGAGCTTGTCACCAAAAATTTCTTGCATCCATCATAAGACATAGAAAATGTTATATTTGTTCTAAGTGTTTTATACGCTTCTCTTATATAAAAAGAGGATTCTGCATTAAGGACTTTTTCACGAAGTTTTTCTTCTCTGGTTTTCACAGCCTTAGCAGGTATTTCTGTTGTTTTCTGCTGTTTAGTTACTTTTTCTTCCATAATACGAACCTCCTTTTGAGTATCTGTAATAACTGTTTCTGTAATAGTAGCTTTCCTGTCCTCCGTTAGATAAACCTATCTTTGGAATTATACCAATAATCGGATATTCAAAATCTTTTTCCAGGTCAGCTTCACTTTTAATTCTTACATCAAATATTTCACGCAGAGCAATAAACGCACAGCTTAATAACACACCTATTATAAATCCTAATATAGTATTCATTGCAACATTCGGCGAAACCTTAACATTTGAAGGAATAGCATAGTCAATAACCTTAACCGTGCTTGCATTAATTACCTTTCGTATAACATTAGGCGCAACTTCAGCAAATGTGTTTGCAATCTGTGCCGCAACTTCAGGGTTACTGCAGATTATATTGATTTTAAATATTTCTGTATTATCAATCATTTCAGTCTGAACCATTCTACCAATAGCCGCCGCACTGTACGAATGGTCATCATTATCGGCAACTTCATTGAGCATTCTGTTACTTTTTACAATTTCAACGCAGGTAGGAACAAGCATCTGAGATGCGGTAATATCCGCCCCGAGCACCTTGTTCTCATATTTTGTATTACTGTCACTATTATTTACATAAAGAGAAACCGACGCTTTATACATAGGGATAACCATTGTCTCGCTGTAGATAAACGCTGCAATAACAAAGAATGTGGTCACCGCAACAATAAATTTAATATTAGTCAAAAGGATTTCGACCATTTGTTTCATACTAAATTTTTCAAATTCTTTCATAATAGCACTCCTATTTCATTATGCTTTTAATTAGCAAATTCCTCATTATATTTTACCACATAGCTATTGGTTTGTCAAATAATATTTCATCATTTTTAACAAAAAATCTAACAATTCATCATTTTTTCCATTTCTTTTTTCAATCTTTGAATTATTCTTTTTTCAAGCCTCGAAATATATGACTGCGATATGCCAAGCATATCTGCAACCTGCTTCTGCGTTTTTTCGTTACCGTCACCGTTTATCCCGAACCGAAGCTCCATAATAAACTTCTCCCGTCCCGAAAGCTTTTCCATCGCAATATGCAACAGTTCCTTATCGACCTTTTCCTCTATTTCCCTTTGGGTTATGTCTTCATCTGTCCCCAGAATATCCGACAGCAACAGCTCATTTCCGTCCCAGTCAACATTTAAAGGTTCGTCTATGGAGATGCTTACCTTTGACGGATTATTTTTCCTCAAATACATTAAAATTTCATTCTCAATGCACCGTGAGGCATAGGTCGCAAGCTTAATTTTCTTATCTGCATTAAATGTATTAATAGCCTTAATAAGTCCAATTGTACCGATTGAAACCAAATCCTCCACTCCGACTCCCGTGTTTTCAAATTTCTTTGCAATATAAACCACAAGTCTTAAATTTCTTTCAATTAATACTGATTTTGCTGTTTCCGCTCTGTCTCCAGAAAGCATCTCAATATATTTCTTCTCATCCTTTGAATTAAGGGGTGCTGGAAGTGTTTCGCTCCCGCCTATATAATAAACTTTTTCTCCTCTTGAAAAGCGAAGAAAAGCCTTCATAATCAATATTTTAATCTTCTGGATAATTCTTTTCATAAACCATATCTCCCCCATCTAATATTTCAGGATTGATTATCCCGCTGTAATTTCCCCCTACCGCATTACTTAAAAGTCCCACCGTTACTTTTTTTATTTTAACGTTATCTATACTGATATAATCCGCAACTATCCCCGATATAACGCTTCTTCCATTCACTGTTGTTACAGGTAATACACGAAGTCCACACCCATACACCTCTTCAGCATGAGGATTTCCCTCAATAACGGCAAGCTCCTTTTCACTTAAAAGAATCTTTATGTATCTTAAATCAACAATAATTGCAGGTTTGTCATTTACAGGATCGCAAAGCCTGCACCCTGTATCAAGAAACATATTTACCTCTGCCGTTTTTCCCTTATATCCGATTTCCACCCGTTTAATAAGGCTCTGTTCATAGACCGCCTTTTGCCGAGCCTTATGATAAAATCCAAGAACAAAATAAGTTAACCCTATCCCCGAAAAAATAATCCAGGGAGAAAGTTCCATATAGACCTCCGCTCCTGACACAACCCCGTTCATCATAACCCCGAAATCCGTCAGGAAAACTAACGCATATACTGCCCCGCCAAGAGTAAAATTAACTGTCATAAAAACTGTAAATTCTTTTATAACTTTATGTACTGAACTTCCCCCAAAAACAAGATAAAAAATCCCAAAAAGTATCAAAAGTTTCAAAAGGAGTGTGTAAAAAATTTCCGTTTTAGGAAAAAACATTAAAACCGAGTAAATTCCGCCTATCCCCGCCCCAAAAGCAATTTTTAATATATTAATGTTTGAGTTTATCAGTTTTGCCGTTATGACAAGAATTAATGAATTTATTAAAAAATTATATAAAAAAAGAATGTCTGCGTATATAACAGGTGCCATTTCCCACCCTCCAACTGTTTAATAACAGTTTTCAGACTGTCTAAAAACTTGTTCTACCGCAAATATAATTTAAAAAAGAAAAATCATAGGAACGCTTGTTCTTGTTCATCCCGTAAAATTTTCTTTTAACAGCAAGGAACATCGAGTTCCCTTGCTGTTACTTGCTTTTTGCAAAATTGTTCTCTACCGTACCATTGTACGCTGACGAAAACAATTTCACAAAATATACCTGCGTTTTTAGACATCTGCCAGTGTGTCGATTTTATCGACACACTGCAAACTGTTTAATAACAGTTTAATTATATCGCAAACACTTCTTATTTTTTGTCGTATTTAGTTACGAATATTCTGTCAAGTTTCAATTTATTTATATAATAAAATCTGTTCTCTTTACCAAAGTGCAATGAAAATCAGATACATAATTGGAATAGTTATAACCGATAAACCGTGGGAAATCATAGCCATTGATGCTCCCGTTTTTGTGTCTCCGCCATAAGCCGCAGGATAGACAATTGTGTTCATCCCAAGGGGAGTTGCAAAAGCAATGAGAGTCAAAGCTATAATATCATCATTGGTTCCGATAAACCTTAATAAAATAATAAACACAGCTGGAATAACAATAAGTCTTAAGAATGCTGCCCAATACACCTTTACATTCTTTAAAAGACTTTTAAATTCAAAACCGCCAATTATAATTCCTGCCAATATCATACCAACAGGTCCCATACAATCCCCCGCATTGTCAAGTGTTCTTATTAAGAATTGAGGAATATACTGACCGAGATTTAAAAGTCCGCAAATCATACCCAAAACCACACCGATCATCGGAGGAGTTAAAAGACCCTTTCTTAGATTATGCAAAATCCCCTGGTTAGATTCCTTCGGTATAAGCACGTAAAGCCCCCATGAATAGACGATTACATTTAAAAAGAAACAGAACATTGTGTATCTGTAAAACATTTCGTCGCCCCAAATACCAAGCACAATAAAATTCCCCATAAATCCGTAATTTCCAAAAGTCAGCGCATATTTATATATATTTCTTAAATATTCACGTTCAGGATTTCCTTTGGATTTTCTTATAATAACTCTTGATAGGGGAGTGGAAATTATTATAGCAACCACTCCAAACACAAGTCCGTAAAGCATCAACTGATAATTCTTTGAAAAGGTGGAAACAGTACAGTTCGCAAGCTGATTTCCAAAGTTTAAAGCAGGAACCAAAACATAGGTCTCAAGTTTGGACAAAACAGTTCCCGTATTATCAGGCAAAAAGTTTTTTTTGCGAAGAATAAGTCCTATAGACATAAACGCAAATATGGTCAGCATCTGTTGCGTAACCAATAAAAAGACTTCCATTTCAGCACCTCTATATATTTTTTAACGAATTTTCCTTTGCCAAATAATTAATTTCCAAACGGACTTTATTATAACACTGTTCCTAATTTATGTCAACAGTATTATGACTTTAACAAAAAAAGAGCATACTTTAAAAGTATGCTCTTAAAACTCAAATTAACCTTTAACACCGCCAACAGTGATACCGCCCATAATTCTCTTCTGGAAGAACGCGAATATAATGAACGGTGGAATACTACCAAATATAAGTCCCATAAAGTATGTGTTATATTCAACAGTTATGTCCATTGACATTTTATATAACTTAAGCGGCATTGTGAAATGGTCATCAAGAATAAGGTATGGCATTAAGTAATCAGACCAAGCAATACCTAAAACTTCAATTGATTCATAGATAACAATTGGCATTGAAAGTGGGAACATAATCTTGAAGAATACCCCATAGTTTGTGCATCCGTCAATTTTAGCCGCTTCAACATAAGAAGTTGAAAGAGTATCAAAGTTATTCTTAAAGAGAAGGATCGCATAACAATCCGCGCCGGCACCAAGCCAGAAAGGAACATATGTATTAAGAATATTCAAACCAAGTCCGTCAACATATTTTGTTGCGAAAGGAAAGCTCATATAACTCATATAGTTTGGAACAAGTCTAATCTGGCTAGGCATCATCATCGTCCAAACAATAAGGGTAAACAACAATTTTGAACCTGTCGGTTTGAGTTTAGATAATACATATCCGCCAAAACCGCAGACAACAAGTCTTGCAATCAACTCACCGATTGAACGCAAAACTGTATTAACAATGGTTTCACCAAGATCAAGCTGAACCCAAGAATCAATAACTCTCGACTTTGCAATTTCCCATGATATTTCTCTTGGGAAAAAGGCATCGGATGTAATAATTTCCGCAGATGTTTTAAAAGCGCTGGAAATTGTCCAAATTGCAGGAATAATCGAACAAAGTGAAACAACTATAAGTATCGCAAATATAATCCAATATAATAACTTACCTCTAAAAGTTTTAAGTTCGGCAGAGCTTAGACAAGCCGCCTTTTTTTCATCAAATCTTCTCATTTCTTATGCCTCCCTTAATATCTGCTCTCTACTTTTTTGTTCAGCCAGAAATAAAAAATTGTGAAAACAATAAGAATGAGGAAGATGATAACACCCAGTGCCATCGCCTGACCTGTTCCCTTACCGCCTGTAAAGAAACCATATTCATA
>JAZRTD010000177.1:0-1494 GCA_045651845.1 Clostridia bacterium
TTTGCTGTTTTTTCCGCTTTCCTTTGACTCTTCTTTCCTCTCGCTCTCTGAAACAGAAAACAAAACTCCGTTTTCTATTGTAACATTCTTACTATTCATTATTATCTTTGAATCATCCTTAAGGTTGCAGACAATGACAGGCGTCACGGCACTTATATTATTGGCTTTAAGCACTGATAAATCAACTTCCGCAATAAGCTCCCCCGCCTTAACCTTATCCCCTGAATTTTTATATACTTTAAAGCCCTCTCCCTTAAGAGAAACCGTATCAAGTCCCACGTGAACAAGGATTTCAAGTCCGTCATCCGATGTGAAACTGAAGGCGTGTTTTGTGTCCGCAACAGATGAAAGTGTTCCGTCAACAGGGCTGACAATTTGCCCGTTTTGAGGCACTATTGCAACACCGTCACCTAAAATCTTGTCAGAAAAGGTCTTATCCGCCACCTCGCTGACAGGAATAACTTCACCCAAAAGCGGGGCTTTAATCTTTAAACTTGCTTTTTGTTTTGACATATTATTTTCCTTTCTTTATTTAAGATGCCATATATCTTCGTTGTATTCCTTAATTGTTCTGTCTGATGAAAAATATCCCGAACCGCTGATATTAAGAAGCATCTTTTTTGCCCATTCATTTTTATCATTATAATCCAAAATCGCCTTATCCCTTGCTGATTTGTAAGCTTTAAAATCAGGGAATGTCATAAAATAATCCTTATTTAAAAGCTCATTTTTAAGACGCTTAAGACACTCTTCATTACCAAGGTCAAGCATTTTATTATCAGTTATAAAATCCACAGCTCTCTTTATAAGAGGATTACTCTCATAATATTCCGACGGCTTATAATTGCCGTTTTTATACCGATTTATAACCGTATCGCTCTCATCTCCGAAAATATAAATATTATCCTTGCCGACCCTTTCATATATTTCCACATTGGCGCCGTCCATTGTCCCGAGAATTACCCCTCCGTTTAAAATAAACTTCATATTTCCCGTTCCGCTTGCCTCCTTTGATGCAAGTGAAATCTGCTCGGAAATATCGCAGGCAGGAATAAGCTTTTCAGCATAGGACACATTATAATTTTCAACCATAACTATTTTCAGATATTTTGAAACATCGCTATCCCTTAAAAACACCTTCTCAAGACACAAAATAAGATGAATTATATCCTTTGCAACTTTATATGCAGGGGCGGCTTTCGCTCCAAACACCGCTGTTATCGGAACTGGAGGGAGGTTGCCCTCTTTAATTTCAAAATACTTATCAATTAAATAAAGGGCGTTAAGCTGTTGCCTTTTATATTCGTGGAGTCTTTTAATCTGCATATCAAAAACCGACTCAACAAAAATTTCACGATCCTGATTTTTTAGGAGGTATTCCTTAAGCTGGAGCTTTTTAGTATTCTTTATTTGAATGAGTCTTGTCAGGACACCCTTATCGTCTTTATATTTCTTTAGCCTTTCAAGTTCATCTGCATCTTTCATAAATCCGTC
>JAZRTD010000178.1:0-3162 GCA_045651845.1 Clostridia bacterium
CGGTCCTGCATCAAATGCCCCGAAGGTTATGGAGGAAATGCTTAAAAGCGGGATGAATGTTGCTCGTCTTAATTTTTCACACGGTACACACGAAGAACATAGAAAAAATATAGAGAATTTCCGTAAGGTAAGAGATAAATTAGGGGTCCCTGCGGCAGTTATGCTTGATACGAAAGGCCCCGAAATCAGAATTGGAACATTCGAAAAAGGCTCTGTAACACTCAAAAACGGCGATAAATTTACCCTGACAACAAAGGATGTTTCGGGGACAGAAGAGATAGTTTCAATATCCTATAAGGAACTTCCGTCACAGCTAAAAAAAGGAAATAAGGTTTTAATTGATGACGGGAAGATAGAGTTGGATGTTCTGGGCGTAACTGAAGATGAGATAGAATGCGTTGTGGTAAACGGAGGAGAGCTTTCCGACAGAAAGGGCGTAAATATTCCTTATGTGCATCTTGATTATCCTTATCTAAGTGAGAAAGATGAGGCTGATTTAAAATTCGGTGTTGAGATGAATGTTGATTTTGTTGCTGCATCTTTTGTAAGGTCCAAAGAGGATGTTATTGCAATCAGGAATTTTCTCGATTACCACGGCGGATATAATATAAAAATTATTTCTAAAATTGAGAATATTGAGGGAGTAGAAAATTTCGATGAAATCCTTAATCATTCAGACGGAATAATGGTTGCAAGAGGCGATATGGGGGTTGAAATCGAGTTTGAAAAGCTTCCCGGACTCCAGAAAAAATTCATAAGAAAGTGTTATAGTCAGGGCAAGGTTGTTATAACGGCAACACAGATGCTTGAGTCAATGATACATAGCCTAACGCCTACAAGGGCAGAAATAACAGATGTTGCCAATGCTGTATTTGACGGAACATCAGGAATAATGCTGTCAGGGGAAACTGCAATGGGTGAACACCCGGCTCATGTTATTAAAACTATGGCGAAAATTGCAGAACAGGCAGAGAGCGACGCGTTTGATATGAAAATATATCAGGATATTCAATATGTTAACGATATTGATGACACAACGAATGCCATATGCGATGCTGCGTGCACCACGGCAAATGACATTAAAGCAACGGCGATAATCGCCATAACCAAATCGGGATACACCGCAAGAAGAGTATCCAAATTCAGACCGCATCAAACCATTATTGCAACAAGTCCTGATGAAAAAACATTTCATCAGCTCTCTCTCAGTTGGGGGGTATATCCTGTTAAGGCGCTATATCAGCAAGATGCAAATGTACTTTTTGACCATGCAGTTGCCTGTGCAAAACGATACGGGCTTGTTAACGAGGATGATATTGTTGTCATAACTGCAGGGGCAGACGGGGCAACAAATGTTTTAAAGGTGCAACAGGTCAAGGGCGGAACAAGATAATTGGGTGATATCGCAATATATGAGGAGAAATAAAAATGGTTAAAATACTTTTTGTCTGCCACGGAAATATTTGCCGTTCACCAATGGCTGAATTTGTTATGAAGGATTTGGCTGAAAAATCCGGGATTGATGCATATATAGCGTCTGCGGCAACAAGCACTGAAGAAATCGGGAATGGTGTCCATAGAGGAACAAGGCAAAAACTTTTGGAGGTTGGAATTTCAACTGAGGGGAAATATGCAGTTCAGCTTACGAAAGCGGATTATACGAAGTATGATTTCATAATCGGAATGGACAGCGTGAATATAAGAAGAATTTTGCAGATTGTCGGTGAAGACAAAGAAAATAAGGTTTCAAAGCTTTTGTCTTTTGCAGGCAGTGATAAAGATATTGCCGACCCGTGGTATACGGGGAATTTCGATGAAACCTATGATGATGTGTTAATAGGGTGTACGGCGCTTTTAAAACATATTACGGAGGCATAATATGGTTGTTGGGATTATTGATTTAGGCTCAAATTCTGTTCGGATAACCATAGCGGATACGAATAGTGGAAAAACGCTTTATATGGGTAAAAAGGCAATCAAGTTAAGTCAGGGTATGAACGAGGAAATGCTGCTTCAGGCGGAACCTGTTAAAAGGTGTATTCTGGCTTTTTTTGAGCTTAAACTGATAATGGATAAGTTTGGAGTTGAAGAAACTTATGCTGTTGCAACGGCGGCGGTGCGTAAGGCGAAAAATAAGACTGAGTTTTTAGAACTTATGGAAAAGGAAACAGGAATTAAAATCCGTGTTCTTTCAGGAGAAGAAGAGGCAAAGCTGGACTTTCTCGGCGTAATGGATAAAGCAAAAGTTTCTAATGCTGTTATTCTTGACACAGGCGGAGGAAGCACAGAATTTATCGGTGTTAAAGACGGAAAAATTATTGGTGCAGAAAGTGTTCAGATTGGATCAAGAAGCATAAAAGAGCTGTGCTTTAAAGACGGCGAAAGTGAAGACGGTATAAATAATGCAAAAAAGACGGTAAAGGAATTTACGGACAATATAAAATGGCTTGATAAGTTAGAGGGAGCTTTAGTTATCGGGATAGGCGGTTCAAACAGAACAATTGCAAGGATTTCGATGAACTGTATTGGGAGTGACAAACCCATCGATGAATACAAAATGGATAAAGAAGAGGTCTTTGAGATAATTGACAAAGTAGGCAAAACTCCTGCAGAAAAACGCGGTGAGATAAATGGAGTTACCCCTGACAGAGAAGACATAATATACGGCGGTGTTCTTCCCCTTGAATACCTTATGAGAAAGCTTGAAAGTCCTGAATTAATTGTTACAGATGCAGGACTTCGCGACGGGATTTTAAAGCAAATCAGAGAAAACGGAGAATTCTAAAAAGGTGTCTTTTGCAGTAATGATTTATAACTATATTCTTTCGGGAAGTCCTGCGTATTAGAATAAAAATGAAAATATGGGAAAAAATAACCACAGAGAAATCTGTGGTTATTTTTTTGGGGGAAGATGATGAAGTATAAAAAAGAAATAATAATTGGTCTGTCAGCAGGGATTTTAAACGGACTTTTTGGGGCGGGAGGAGGATGTGTTGTTGTTCCTGCTCTGGAAAAGTTTTTAAATTTTCCGCAAAAAAAGGCACACGGAACTGCTGTGGGGATAATTCTTATAATGTCGGTTGTATCAGCAGTAATTTATATTGTCAGAGGAAAATTTAATCTCGATTTGTGGATTCCTGTAACCATTGGCGGATGCGTCGG
>JAZRTD010000179.1:0-1536 GCA_045651845.1 Clostridia bacterium
GCCTCCGCAATTGTTGAATACATCCGCCGAAACTTCCGCAAAGGGATTGATGTTGAAATTATGGCAGAGGAACTTGGCTACTGCAAATTCCATCTTTGCAGAATTTTTAAAGAAATTACGGGAACTACCATCTTGCAATACACAAACAGCCTAAAGTGTTTTTATGCAGAACAGCTTCTCACCACAGGAAAATATTCAATTCACGAGGTTTCGGAGCTTTGCGGATTTGAAAGCAACTCGTATTTCTCCCTGCTTTTTAAAAAATTCAGAGGATATCTTCCCTCAGAAGTGAAAAAATAAGACAAGCATACAATAAAAAAGACCGAAAACGGTCAATATATAAATCCGGCACAGTACTTCCTAAAGCGCCTCCATACGACTTAAGGCGGTTGATGAGAATAGTAAAAACCTTAAGCCGTGCAGGAGACTTAAATGAGGAGTACTGACAGCCGGAGCTGTCAGACACAATTTTAAAGCGAAACCACATTCTATCTGTTTTTTGCTTTTTAAAATCACTACATTTGCAATTATACCCTATAATTCAGCGTTTTTCAACATTCTTTTTTGCCTATGTATATCTTATTTTTGACATTTATATATTAACTAAAAACCGCAGAATTGCTTCTGCGGTTTTTAGTTTATTTTTAAGCTTCCTCAACTATTCTCTTAAGGTTAATTCTGTTCTGCTTGTCAATTTCAATAATCTGAACTTTAACTGTGTCACCAATCTTAACGACATCTTCAACCTTTTCAACTCTCTTGTTATCAAGCTTTGAGATATGGATAAGGCCGTCTTTGCCGGGAAGAATTTCAACAAAAGCACCGAATTCCATAATTCTTACAACCGTACCTTCGTAAACCTCGCCAACTTCAGGTTCTTTAACTATACCTTCAATAATCTTAAGTGCCATTTCGCCCATTTCAGTATTAACTGCGGCGATAAATACACGCCCATCATCTTCAATATCAATTTTAGCGCCGGTGTCGGCAATAATCTTCTGAATAACCTTACCGCCGCTGCCGATAACATCGCGGATTTTATCCACAGGGATTGTTGTATTAATAATTTTCGGAGCGTACTGTGAAAGCTCTGCTCTTGGGGCTTCGATTGCCTTGAGCATAACTTCATCTAAAATATAGTATCTTGCATCTCTTGTCTGTGTTAATGCCTGTTTAATAATTTCAGGTGTTAAACCATCTATCTTTAAGTCCATTTGAATTGCTGTGATACCCTTTTTAGTACCCGCAACCTTAAAGTCCATATCGCCGAAGAAGTCTTCAACGCCCTGAATATCAAGCATTGTTATAAATCTCTCCCCTTCAGTTACAAGACCAACCGAGATACCTGCAACAGGAGCCTTAATCGGAACACCTGCATCCATAAGAGCAAGGGTACTTCCGCAGATACTTCCCTGAGAGGTTGAGCCGTTTGAACTTAAAACTTCAGATACAAGTCTTATTGCATAAGGGAATTCCTCTTCGCTTGGAATAACAGGAACTAAAGCACGCTCAGCGAGTGCCCCGTGACCGATTTCT
>JAZRTD010000180.1:0-1614 GCA_045651845.1 Clostridia bacterium
AATAATTTCAACTTAAGCGGAGGAGATTATTATGAAACCAGTATCGGGAAAAGTTAACCTTATAAAATTTGTTGCCGCAATACTCAGTATAAGTATAATGATGTATTTTCTTGCGGTTAATATTCTCCCCGACCACGCCGCGGCAGAAGCTTCAGTCTCTGAAATCAGAGGAATATGGGTTGCAACGGTTTTCGGTCTGGACTTCCCGTCGGGCTACACCTCCTCTCCCAATGAGCTAAAGGAAAAAATTGACGGAATTATGGAAAACTGCCAAAAGGCAGGACTTAATACAGTATTCTTTCAGGTCCGCCCAGCTTCCGATTCATTTTATAAATCGGATATTTTCCCTTGGTCAAGGTATTTGACAGGAACACAGGGCAAAGCGCCGGAAAATAACTTTGACCCTCTTGAATATGCGGTAAACTCCGCACATAAACGCAATATATCTCTCCACGCCTGGATAAATCCATACAGAATAACGGTTTCAGCAGGGGATGAGTCAGGCTTTGCTAATAACAATCCTGCCCTTTTGCACCCTGAATATACGGTTACCCATTCCGACGGAAAAATGTATTATAATCCGGGTCTGCCTCAGGTTCAAAGGCTTGTTGTTGACGGTGCGGTGGAGATTGCAAGGAATTATGAAATAGATGGAATTCATCTTGACGATTATTTCTATCCTGACGGAGATTTTGCCGACGGAGATACATACAGCCAATACGGAAAGGGCAAATCCCTTGAGGATTGGCGTCGGGATAATGTTACGGCGCTTATAAAAGAGCTTAATGATGCGTTGCACAAGGAAAATGAAAAGCTTATTTTCAGCGTAAGTCCTGCAGGGATATGGGCAAATAAAGAAAACCACCCTGACGGAAGCGCAACCTCAGGCTCTGAAACATATTTTAAAAACTATGCAGACACCCGTCTTTGGGTAAAGGAAGAGCTTGTTGACTGGATAATCCCTCAAATATACTGGCACCGCGGATTTAATGTCGCGGACTACACAACTCTTATAAACTGGTGGAAAAATGTGGCTGACGGAACAGATGTTGTCTTTTGTCCGGGCCTTGCGGCATACAGAGCCTCCGACACTACCGACCAGACAAGTCCGTGGTATGGTGAGAGCGGAATAAATGAGCTTTCCTCCCAGATAGAATACAGCCGTATGTGCGGAATCGGGGGATATTCACTTTACCGCTACGGAAGCGTTGCCTCAAACAGCGGTATTACGGAAATGGCGTCAAATATGAATAAAACCGATAAGCCAACTGAAATTTTCACCGACATAAACAAATATCCATGGGCAAAAACGGCTATAACCAAGCTTTATGAAGATAAAATCATAAACGGCTATGAGGACAAAAGCTTTGGCGGAGGAAACACCGTTACTCGGGCGGATTTTACTCTCATGCTTATCCGTGCAACAGAAAAAGAGGCAGATTTTAACGACAACTTCTTGGATGTGAAAGAGAACGACTATTTTTATAAGGAAGTCGGCATCGCCAAAAGCCTTAATCTTGTTTCGGGATTGGGTGAAAATAAATTTATGCCCAGAGCAAACATAAGCCGTCAGGATATGGCAGTTATAATTTATCGTTATCTTTTGTCGGAAAA
>JAZRTD010000181.1:0-1996 GCA_045651845.1 Clostridia bacterium
TCAAAGCGAAATTGATACGCGATATAAAAGCGCCCAAGAGAAAGAAAATGAGGCGCAGGCGGATAAAGAGGAATGGGAAAAGAAAATGCAGAGCGCTAAAGCTGAGGCAGACGATATTTTGCTATCTGCAACAGATAATGCAAAATTCAGAAGTGAGCAGATTGTTTCTGAGGCAAAGATGCGTGCTGAAAACATTATCCGTCAGGCAGAGGCAGAGGCGGAGCTTGAATATAGAAAGTCCATTGACGGGATTAGAAGGGAGATTGTTGAGGTTTCAGGTGCTTTGGCGGAAAAAATGCTCCAGCGGGAAATTGACAGTAATGACCATCGCAATCTTATAGAGTCCTTTATTGAGAAGATAGGTGACGGAAATGACAAAGATCGGTAGAGAGTACGGAGAGGCGCTTTTTATGGTTGCCTGTGAGAAAAATCAGAAAAATGAATATGGCAAGGCTCTGGAAAATGTTAAAACCGCTCTCATAGAGTCGCCTGATTATTTTGAGTTTTTGTCCTCTCCTGGGATTCCTGTGAAAGACAAAACAGAGTCAATAAGGAAAGTTTTTGGGACGATTGTTCCCGAAGATGTGCTTTCCTTTGTTCAGCTTGTCTGTGAAAAAGGACGTATGAAGTGCTTTTATGAGGCGACCATGGCTTATGACTTGCTATTGGCGCAGTCAAATCTCGTGATGAATGCGAAGGTTACCTCTGCGGTAAGTCTTACAGAGGATGAGAAAGAAAAACTTCGGAAAAAGCTTGAAGATGTTTATAGAAGTAATGTGGAAATTGAATATTTCATTGATGCCTCATTGGTTGGAGGTGTCATTATGGAAGTAGGCGGCAAGATTCTTGACGGAAGCATTATAGGCCGTTTGCGTGATATAAAGGAAGTGATTAGCGTATGAACACAAGACCTGAAGAAATCAGCAATGTGATAAAAGAACAAATTAAAAACTATCAGTCCCGTATTGAGATGAAAGAAACAGGGACAGTTATTCTTGTGGGTGACGGAATTGCCAGGGTTTACGGTCTCCGTGAATGTATGGCAAGCGAGCTTTTGGAATTTGAAGACGGAAGCTTTGGTATGGCACAAAACCTTGAAAATGAAACTGTATCGGTTGCGCTCCTTTCCAATCAGAATAATATAAGCGAGGGTTCATCGGTTAAAAGAACAGGAAGAGTATTATCCGTTCCCGTTGGCGAGTCGCTTTTGGGACGAGTTGTTGATTCTCTCGGAAACCCCATTGACGGAAAAGGAAGCATAGATACGACCGAGGTGCGCCCCGTTGAGTCCGAGGCGCCCGGAATTATTGAGAGAAAAAGCGTGTCTGTTCCGCTCCAGACAGGAATTAAGGCTATTGACAGTATGATTCCTATTGGAAGAGGTCAGCGTGAGCTTATAATCGGCGACAGACAGACAGGTAAAACCGAAATTGTTACAGATACAATTATCAATCAGAGAAATACAGATGTTATATGTATTTATGTTGCTATCGGACAGAAAAACAGCTCCGTAGTTCAGCTTGTTAATAACCTTGCGGCAGCGGGCGCAATGAAATATACGATTGTGGTTTCGGCATCGGCGTCAGAATCAGCACCGCTTCAGTATGTTGCTCCTTATTCAGGCTGTGCTATGGCGGAATATTTCAGAGAGCAAGGAAAAGATGTCCTAATAATTTATGATGATCTTTCAAAGCACGCAGTTGCATACCGTGCACTTTCTCTGCTTATCCGCAGACCGCCGGGCAGAGAGGCGTATCCGGGAGATGTGTTTTATCTCCATTCCCGCCTTTTGGAGCGAGCAGCCAGCATTGCTCCGGAATACGGCGGAGGCTCAATTACGGCTCTTCCCATAATCGAAACACAGGCGGGGGATGTTTCGGCATATATCCCGACAAATGTTATCTCGATTACCGACGGACAAATATTCCTTGAAACCGAGCTGTTCCATTCAGGGGTTATGCCTGCTATTAACCCTGGTATTTCTGTAAGCCGTGTT
>JAZRTD010000182.1:0-3159 GCA_045651845.1 Clostridia bacterium
CATCTCGGGTTCTTACAAGTAATAACATTAACAAGCTTTTCAGGAAGAGACAGATGTCTTTTTTCAACAAGCACACCGTCTTTTATAATATTAACAGTTATATCCGGGTCGATATAGCCTAAAATCTCAAAGTTAATATCAACATCTGCATCAATTTTAATTATGTCTTTTTTCCCCATTTTTCGGCTTTGAGCATTTTTAATTATGGCAACCTGACAATCCAGCTTTTCAAGCTCTAAAAGCTCATAAATTTCCATACTTTTACCGAAGGCAATATGGTCAATAACAATTCCGTTTTTAATTGAATCTATATTCATATTTCTACCCCCAATAGTTTCAAAATAAGTGCCATACGCATATACTTTCCGTTTAGAACCTGTTTAAAGTAGCAGGCGCGGGAATCATCATCAACTTTAGTGTCAATTTCGTTAACTCTCGGAAGAGGGTGCATAATACAAAGATCGCTCTTTGCCCCATCAAGCTTATCAGGGGTTAAGATATAGCTATCTTTAAGTCTTATATAATCCGCCTCATTGAAGAATCTCTCTTTCTGCACTCTTGTCATATAAAGAATATCTATATCGCTCATTGACTCCTCAAGGCTTCTTGTTTCAACATAAGGAATATTATTCTTTTCAAGCACACCACTTTTAATATAGTCAGGAAGTGCCAACTCTTCAGGCGAAATCAGGACAAATTTAATATTTTCATATCTCGCCATTGCATTTATAAGAGAATGAACAGTTCTTCCAAATTTCAAATCTCCGCAAAGACCTATGGTCAGATTATCAAGTCTTCCCTTTTCACGCTTTATTGTAAGCAAATCCGCAAGAGTCTGTGTGGGGTGGTTATGCCCGCCGTCTCCTGCGTTTATAATCGGCACTTCTGCTTTAAATGATGCCGCATAAGGCGCACCCTCTTTCGGGTGGCGCATTGCGATAATATCTGCATAGCAGCCAACAACCTTTATTGTATCGGAAACACTTTCACCCTTGGATGCAGAGCTTGAGTTCGCCTCCGAAAAGCCTATAACATTTCCCCCAAGCTCCATCATTGCTGCCTCAAAGCTTAACCTCGTTCTTGTTGACGGCTCAAAAAACAATGTTGCAAGTTTTTTATATTTGCACTTTTCCTGATATTTTTCAGGAGATTTTATAATATCCTCTGCGATATTTAAAAGCTCATCAAGTTCTTTCGTTGATAAATCCAGAATGTCTATAAGGTGACGCATAAAATCGCTCCTTCCAATTATTTTATCCAACTTTCGTCACTTGGATTGTTGCGGAACATTATGAGGCGTTCCTTATCCTCTGCCTTAATATATCCAATCTCTGCTGCAACCTCAATAGTTGTATCAAAGTCTGTAAGGCTTGTATTTTCAATATTTGCAGCCGCCAAGCGCTCAAGACCTTTTTTCATTCCGTAAGTATAGATTGAAACTATGCCCAAAACATCTGCGCCTGCTTCTCTTAATACATCAACAACCTCTATAACGCTTCCGCCTGTTGAGATAAGGTCTTCAATAACAACAACCTTTTGACCCTTTTCAAGCTTACCCTCAATCTGATTTTGTCTCCCGTGGTCCTTTGCACCGCTTCTAACATATCCCATAGGGATACCGAGAATATGAGCGGCGATTGCAGCGTGAGCAATTCCTGCTGTGCTTGTTCCCATTAAAACATCAACCTCAGGATATTTCTCCTTAACAGTCTGTGCAATAGCATTTTCAATATCGTCACGAACTTTTGGAGCAGAAAGAGTCAGTCTGTTATCGCAGTAAATCGGGCTTTTAATTCCGCTTGCCCAGGTAAACGGTTCATCAGGACGGAGAAAAACCGCACCGATGCTTAATAAATCCTTCGAAATAATTTCTTTAATGTTTTCCATTTTTATCTTCCTCTCTATTAATTAATCAACAAACTCGTTTATACATCTTTCATAAGCCGCAACAGGATCAGGAGCTGCAGTTATAGGTCTTCCAACAACGATATAGTCAGAGCCGATTTTTTTGGCTTCCGCAGGGGTCATAACCCTCTTCTGGTCGCCAATATCTCCATCAGCAAATCTTACGCCCGGAGTTACGGTTAAAAATTCGCCTCCGCAGATATCGTGAACCTTTCCCGCCTCAAGAGGAGAGCATACTATTCCATCAAGCCCTGCTTCCTTTGCACATTTTGCATAGTGCATAACAACCTTATCAATAGGTTCTTTAATAAGGAGGTCGTTTTCCATACTTTCCTGGTCAGTTGATGTAAGCTGTGTCACAGCGATTAAAAGAGGTCTTGTTCCGTCAGGACGGGTTAATCCCTCCAGAGCCGCCTCCATCATTCTCTTTGTTCCGCCTGCATGAAGATTGCAGATATCAACATCAAGGTTTGATAAAACCGACATTGCCTTTTTCACAGTGTTTGGAATATCGTGAAGCTTTAAATCCAAAAAGATTTTATGTCCTCTTTTCTTAATTTCCTTCACAATTGACGGGCCTTCTGCATAGAAAAGCTCCATTCCGATTTTAACAAAAGGTTTCTTTCCCGTAAACTTGTCCAAAAATTCAAATGTTGCCTTAGCACTTGAAAAATCGCAAGCAATAATTACATCCTTTCCCATTAATGCGCACCTCCGATTATATCTCTTAAATTTTCTATATTTAATTTTTCGCAAAGAGCAGGAAGCTCTTCAATAATATTTTTACAAGCACACGGCTCAACCAGATTTGCTGCTCCGACCTGAACTGCCGTTGCCCCGGCAAGCATCATTTCAATAACATTTTCAGCTGTCATAACTCCGCCAACGCCCATAATCGGTATTTTAACCGCCTCATACACATCGTAAATCATACGGACTGCAACAGGGAAAATAGCCGGACCCGAAAAACCGCCTTTTTTATTCTTGACAACACGCTTTCTCCTCTTAAGGTCAATTTTCATACCCATAAGAGTATTAATAAGTGTTAACCCGTCCGCCCCTGCATCTTCACAGGCTTTAGCAATTTCAACTATGTCAGTGACATTTGGAGAGAGCTTTATAAAGACAGGCTTATCCGTAACCGCCTTAACTCTTTTTGTCACCTCTGCCGCATTTTTTGCATCCGTTCCAAAACTCATTCCGCCTGCGTGAACATTCGGACAGCTTATATTAACCTCAACAATACCAATCTCA
>JAZRTD010000183.1:0-3078 GCA_045651845.1 Clostridia bacterium
TGCTTATTTAAAACATCCCAAGGGTTAACAACATTTCCCTTATGCTTACTCATTTTCTGTCCGTTCTTATCCTGAACATGACCTAAAACGATAACATTCTTATATGGTGACTTATCAAAAAGAAGAGTTGAAATCGCCATAAGAGTATAGAACCAGCCTCTTGTCTGGTCGATTGCCTCACTGATGAAGTCAGCAGGGAAGTTTTCTTCAAACAATTCTTTGTTTTCAAAAGGATAGTGCCACTGAGCAAAAGGCATTGAGCCTGAATCAAACCAGCAGTCAATAACCTCTGAAACTCTTGTCATTTCGCCACTGCACTTTTCACACTTAAGATGAACTTCGTCAACATAAGGCTTATGAAGCTCAATATCCTCAGGAACATTTATTCCCTTCTCCACAAGCTCAGCAACAGAACCGATACATTCACGGTGTCCGCACTTACATTCCCAGATAGGAAGAGGAGTTCCCCAGTATCTTGAACGAGAAAGACCCCAGTCAATAACATTTTCTAAGAAGTTTCCGAATCTGCCCTGCTTAATGTTGTCAGGCATCCAGTTAACTGTGTTGTTATTCTTTAAAAGTCTGTCGCGAACAGCGGACATTCTTATAAACCAAGTGTCGCAAGCGTAATAGAGGAGCGGTGTATCGCATCTCCAGCAGAACGGATAGCTATGTTCAAAAGGAATAACTTCAAAAAGCTGTTCTCTTTCCTTAAGGTCACGGATAACAAGCTTGTCAACATCCTTAACAAACATACCTTTCCAAGGCTCAACCTCGTCAATAAAGTTACCCTGTGTGTTAACAAGGTTTAAGAAACCAAGTCCGTTTTCTTTGCCAACTCTCGCGTCGTCTTCACCAAATGCAGGAGCGATATGAACAACACCTGTACCGTCTTCCATAGTAACATAGTTATCAGCAACAACAATGCAGGATTTTCCATCCTCGGGAGCTTTGAAACTGTAAAGCGCTTCATATTCAGTTCCAACAAGGTCTGCACCTTTGTATTTTTCGATAACAGTATATTCTTCTTTTATAACCTTTTCGCAAAGGGCCTCGGCGAGAATGTATTTCTCGTCACCCACAGCGATTTTCACATAGGATTCGTGGGGATTTACACAAAGAGCAACGTTTGACGGAAGTGTCCAGGGTGTTGTTGTCCATGCAAGGATATATTCTTTGCTGAGTCCCTTAAGCTTAAACTTTGCAATAAGAGAATTTTCTTTAACATCTTTATAGCCCTGTGCAACCTCGTGGCTTGAAAGAGAAGTTCCGCAACGGGGACAGTATGGCATAATCTTGTGCCCTTTATATAAAAGGTCTTTATCCCAGATAGTCTTAAGCGCCCACCATACGGATTCAATGTAGTTATTGTGATAGGTAACATAAGGGTCATTCATATCAGCCCAGAAACCAACACGGTCACTCATTTCCTCCCATTCGCTCTGGTAGGTGAAAACGCTGTTTTTACACTTCTTAACAAAATCTTCAATGCCGTAATCCTCAATCTGCGGTTTACCGCTGATACCCAGCATTTTTTCAACCTCAAGCTCAACAGGAAGACCGTGTGTATCCCAGCCGGCTTTTCTTAATACGTGATAGCCTTTCATAGTGCGGTAACGCGGAATAAGGTCTTTTATAACACGGGTCAAAACATGGCCTATATGAGGCTTACCGTTAGCGGTTGGAGGACCGTCATAGAATGTGTAGGTTTCTCCGCCCTCACGGTTTCTCATACTTTTCCCGAATATATCGTTCTTTTTCCAGAATTCGACAATTTCCTTTTCTCTGTCAACAAAAGAAAGGTCAGTTGATACTTTATTATACATCAGCTTTTCCTCCGTTTGAAAATAATTATATTCTAACTAATATATTTTACATAAAAAAATCCAATTTGTAAAGGGTTTTTTCATAATTTGGAGAAATTTATATTAAAATACATTGAAATTTTAAAAAAACTGTGGTATACTGTATAGAAATTTGCGATTTTTTTAGAAGTTTAGATAGAAAAACAAGAGGTGCGAACAGATGAATTTGCTTTGTGCGAAATGCAAGAAAAATCTTGCGGTTGTATTTATAACCAAGCTTGACCAAAGCGGAAAAAGGGTTGACGAGGGTTATTGTATTAAATGCGGCCGTGAGCTTAATCTCATATCGGAAGAAATGCTTGGAAATTTAGGCGGTCAGTTCGGTATGTCTCCTGATGATTTGGAGGCGGCATCTGAAGAAATGAGCGGTCTTTTTGACGGGGATATGGATATGAGTCAGCTTGGTGCGGCGTTTGCAGGAATGATGCCCGATATGGATATGGATGACGAGGATTCCGATGAAGAGAAAAAGCCCTTTGGGTTTATGAGTTTTGGCGGGAAAAAGGACAAGGAAACGGAAACCGAAAACGGAAAAAACAAGAAAAAGAAGAATAAAAAAGAGAAAAATGAGCGAAAGTTTCTGGATATATACGGAACAAATCTTACTGCAAAGGCAAAAGAAGGTCTTATTGACCGGGTAATCGGCAGAGATGTTGAAATGCAGAGGGTTACCCAGATTTTAAACAGAAGAACTAAAAATAATCCTTGCTTAATAGGTGAGCCTGGAGTTGGTAAAACTGCAATTGCCGAAGGCCTTGCGGTAAGAATTGTAAATGGCGAAGTGCCTGAAAAGTTGCTTGACTACGAGATTTATCTGATTGATATGACAGCAATGGTTGCGGGAACACAGTTTAGAGGTCAGTTTGAATCAAGACTCCGTAATCTTATAAAGGAAGTTAAAAATCTCGGAAACATCATTTTGGTTATTGATGAGGTTCATTCAATCGTTAAAGCAGGGGATGCTGACGGAGCTATGAGTGCAGGGAACATTTTAAAGCCTGCTTTATCCAAAGGTGAAATCCAGATTATCGGTGCAACAACTTTAGAAGAATACAGAAAATATATAGAAAAGGACTCGGCACTCGAGAGAAGATTCCAGACAGTTATGGTTGAGGAGCCGTCTGTTGAGGAAACAGTTGAAATTTTAAAAGGTATAAAAGAGTATTATGAGGATTATCATAAGGTTAAGATAACTGATGATATCATAAGAACT
>JAZRTD010000184.1:0-2054 GCA_045651845.1 Clostridia bacterium
GACATTAAGAAATTAAGCGAAGAAACAGGGGTTGGTATCCCTACAATTGAGGATATTTTAGACGAAATTGTTAAGCCCGGCCGTGACCCCCGTGACAACATAGAGGCACCAATGCTCCGCACAGATGTTATGGACATAAAGGACATAAAAGTCGGAATGACAATGAGCGGAACGGTCAGAAATGTTGTTGACTTTGGCGCATTTGTTGATATCGGCGTTCACCAAGACGGACTTGTCCACATTTCAAGACTTTCGGACAAATTTGTCAAGCACCCCACAGATGTAGTGTCAATCGGCGATATCATAGAGGTTGAGGTTATTGATGTTGACATTAACAAAAACAGAATATCTCTTTCAAGAGTAATAAAATAAATGTTTCACGTGAAACACTTTATATTAACCTAATGAACTAGTAAAAATGATTCAGAATAAACAAAGGTCATCCCGAAGACGTACAAAGGTACTCCGAGAGGTGACCTTTGTTTATAGCTTGTGCGCTCTGGACATTTTTATAGTTCATTATTTTTGTTTCACGTGAAACAATTTTCATAAAAACTATTGTATTATTTTGAAAATGTGCTATAATATAAGGGAAATCTATTAATTATGGAGGCAATATGGGTAAAACAATTGCGATTGCAAACCAAAAGGGCGGTGTCGGAAAAACCACAACTGCGGTTAACCTAAGTGCCTGCCTTGGTGCAAAAAATAAAAAAACCCTTATTATTGATATAGACCCCCAAGGAAATACAACAAGCGGGCTCGGGTTTGACCCGCGAACCGTTGAAACTTCTGTTTATGATTGCCTTATAAACGATGTTCCTATGGAAAAAGCAATTATAAAAACTGAGTTTAAGGATCTCTGGATTTGCCCTGCAAATATTGATTTGGCAGGTGCAGAGCTTGAAATGGTGGGCCTTTCGGAGCGTGAGTTTCTTCTTAAAAACTCCATAGAGAAAGTCAAAAAGGATTTTGATTTTATTCTTATTGACTGCCCTCCGTCTTTAGGACTTATTACATTAAATTCCTTTGCGGCGGCAGACACGGTTTTAGTTCCTATTCAATGCGAATATTATGCTTTAGAAGGACTCAGTCAGCTCACAAATACAATAAAAATCATTAAAAAGGGTATAAATCCACCTCTCGGAATTGAGGGAATTCTCCTTACAATGTTTGATGCAAGAACAAATCTTTCGATTCAGGTGGTTGAAGAAGTTAAAAAATTCTTCGGAAGCAAGGTTTATGCTTCAATTATTCCGCGTAATGTCCGCCTTTCGGAGGCTCCCAGCTTTGGACAACCTATTATTATTTATGATAAAAATTCAAAGGGCGCGGAAAGTTATCTTGACCTTGCCCAGGAAGTTATTGAAAATAACAGATAAGGAGGAGACGGAGTGGAAAAAAATAAAATTAAAAAGGGGCTTGGAAAAGGTCTTAATGCACTTTTTGAAGATGTTAAAGATGACAAAACTTCCGTGAAAACCCTTATAGAAAAAGAAGATATTAAAGACGGAAATGTCGTATCTTTAAAAATTATTGATGTTGAGCCAAATCCCAATCAGCCAAGGCGAAGCTTTGATAAAGACGCTCTTGAGGCTCTATCAAATTCTATTAAAACCCACGGTGTTGTGTCGCCTATTCTTGTTCAAAAAGGTAAAAAAGGAATGTATACAATTATTGCGGGGGAGAGAAGATGGAGAGCATCTAAGCTTGCAGGTCTTAAAGAAATCCCTTGTATTATAAAGGATTACTCAAAAGAAGAGGTTATGGAGATAGCTCTTATTGAGAATTTACAAAGAGAGGATCTTAATCCTATTGAAGAGGCAGAGGGTTATAAAAGTCTTATGGATGCATTTTCTCTAACTCAGGAACAGATTTCCGAAAAGGTTGGAAAAAGCCGAAGTGCCATTGCGAACGCTCTTCGCCTTAACAATCTTTGTGATGAAATAAAGGCTCTTGTTATAGAGAAGAAACTGTCCCAGGGCCACGCGCGAACCATTCTTCCCGTAACAGACATAAATCTTCAAATCCAGATTGCAGATAAAATTATTAAA
>JAZRTD010000185.1:0-7377 GCA_045651845.1 Clostridia bacterium
AGATTTTTGCATATAACCGAAACAGGGTCATACCCTCGCTTTGTGTTCCTTATATTATTGGGCGCAACCCCCACAATCACATCAAGCTTAACCCCTGCATATTCTATCTTTGCCCGCTCTGCCATAGCTTCCGCCATAACCTCTCCCGCAATTTCGCAGTAACCATCCTTAAATCTTTTCACCCCTTTAGAGGTCAGCTCATCATATTTAACCACCGATACCGCTCTTTTATAACTTCTGTGTGTTTTGCTGAGGCAGGAATAGCACATTCCCCTTTCGCCCACGCTCACCTGCGGTTTTCCGCAAACGGCACAGCAAATCCCATCCTTGCAAAAAACAATCTTTTCCATACACTTTTTACAGATGTGTTCACCTTTGCCGTGAGGCGTAATCTCATTACAGAAGATACATTTTGTCGGAAATAAAAAATCCAGTATAAAATCCAAAACTTTCATAAAATCTCCATAGAAAAACCGCAAGAATATTGTCCTTGCGGTCAGTTTCTTTATTTTGCGTAATCAACTGCTCTTGTTTCTCTGATAACATTAACCTTAATCTGTCCCGGATATTCCATTTCAGCTTCGATTTTCTTAACAATATCCTTTGCAAGAAGAATTGTTTCGTTATCCTTAACCTTTTCAGGCTTAACAACAATTCGGATTTCTCTTCCTGCCTGAATTGCATAAGAACGGTCAACCCCCTCAAAGGAGTTTGCAATGCCTTCAAGATTTTCAAGGCGCTTGATATAAGACTCAAGATTTTCGCGTCTTGCCGCCGGTCTTGCCGCAGAAATCGCGTCTGCCGCCTGAACAAGACAAGCCTCAATTGAGTTAGGTTCAACGTCGCCGTGATGTGCCATAATAGCATGGACAACTCTTTCGTTCTCCTTGTATTTTTTAGCAACATCAGCACCGATTGTTACGTGCGAACCTTCAACATCGTGGTCAATAGCTTTACCAATATCGTGCAAAAGACCTGCTCTTTTGGCAAGAGCAACATCTGTTCCAAGCTCTGCAGCCATAAGCCCAGCAAGATGGGAAACCTCAATTGAATGTTTTAAAACATTCTGTCCGTAACTTGTTCTGTAACGAAGCTTACCGATAAGACGGATAAGCTCAGGGTGGAGACCGTGAACACCTGTATCAAATGTGGCTTGTTCACCCTCCTGCTTAATAATCTGCTCAACTTCCTTACGGGCTTTTTCAACCGTTTCTTCAATTCGTCCCGGATGAATTCTGCCGTCAGTTATAAGTTTTTCAAGAGAGAGTCTTGCAATCTCTCGTCTAACAGGGTCAAACCCTGAAAGAATAACAGCCTCAGGCGTATCGTCAATTATAAGGTCGATACCTGTAAGGGTTTCAATAGTTCTGATATTTCTTCCCTCTCTGCCGATAATTCGTCCCTTCATCTCATCATTTGGAAGGTGAACAACCGAAACTGTTGTTTCTGCCACATGGTCAGCCGCACAGCGCTGAATTGCACCGGTAATAATATTTCTCGCCTTGTTTTCAGCCTCTTCCTTTGCCTGGTCTTCAATAACCTTGACAAGCATAGCCGCCTCATGACGGGAATCACTTTCCACCTGTGCCATTATAAGCTTTTTGGCTTCTTCTGCTGAAAGTTCAGCAACCTTTTCAAGCTGACTCATCTGGAGCTTTTTAATCTGTTCAATTTCAAGCTGAGCTTCTTCAAGCTTAGCTACCTTCTGCTGAAGAATTTCTTCCTTTTCCTCAAGATTCTGTGCTTTTTTGTCTATTGTGTCTTCCTTTTGCTGAATTCGTCTTTCCTGTCTCTGAATCTCGTTGCGTCTTTCCTTGATTTCTCTGTCAAGTTCCGTGCGTTCTTTATGTATTTCCTCTTTCGCTTCAAGCAATTTTTCTTTTTTAGCGTTTTCAGCAGCTTTTGCCGCTTCTTTTCTTGCCGCATCGACAACTCTTTTTGCCTCTTCTTCGGCACTTCCGATTTTCACTTCTGCAACTTTTATGCGGTATGAATACCCATATTTAAAAGCAAGAATACCTGCTATAACCGCAAGCAATATTCCTGCTGCAACTGCAATATAAAATGCTGTACCTATGATAAGCACCTCCTGTTCTTAAATTTTATTCTGTAAGCATACAGTATATTTTAAAACTAACACTATAAAGAAAATACATATTTGTTAAAAGGTTACACAAATATTTTAACCATACATATTAATTTTAATAAAAATAATTTAATATGTCAAGCATTATTTTTAATTTTTATTCAATAACTTCATATAAGGTCTGTGCATCATTTTTTAAAGTGGTCTCTTTTATGTCAGTGACTTTTATCCTAAAAGCCTTTGTTCCGAAAGCAACCTCAATAATATCCCCGATTTTAACATCGTATGACGCCTTAACCGTTCTGCCGTTTACGCTGACTCTTCCGCCGTCGCAGGCTTCATTGGCAACGGTTCTTCTTTTTATAATTCTTGTGACCTTTAAATATTTATCAAGCCTCATCTTCCTCTGACTCACTTTCAAATTTTTCGTATTCGTTTATAAAGTTGGTTATTTCACGGTTTAACGCAACTTCCGCATCAATCCCTGCAGTTCTTGCAAAGGAAACAATATTAAAAAGGACCTGTCCAATATATTTTTCCGCAGCAATTTTATCAATATTTTCATCAATAAGCTTAAGCTTATTTGCGGCAGAATCAATGGTGCCTTTCATATCGCCTATATAATATCCGTTTTTAATAGCCTTATTCTGGATTTTCTCAGCACGGGTAAGGGACGGCAGATACTTGGAAATTCCGCGAAGCTCATCTGTCACGGTTTTTTGTTCTCTGTCTTTCCTCTTAATATCATCCCATGCATTCAAAACCTCATCAGAGGTTTCAATGTTTTTGTCCCCGAAAACGTGAGGATGCCTGTGGATAAGCTTTTTGCATATTGCATCGGTTACATCATTTATGTCGTATTCTCCGTTTTCCTTGCCAATCTGGGCATGAAAAACAACCTGAAGCAATAAGTCACCGCTTTCATCCGCCATTTTTTCTCCGTCTCCGCTGTCAATAGCCTCGATAAGTTCGTATCCTTCCTCCATTATGCTTCGCTTAATGCTCTCGTGGGTTTGCTCAATATCCCACGGACATCCGTTTTCCCCGCGAAGCTTTTCCATAATTTCAAGAAGGTCATTAAAACTGTATTTTTTACTCATAAATTCTCCTTTAGTTATTTTATCAGTCTGAATTTTTCAAGCAGGGAAGCAAGTTTTTCCCCTTTTGGCAGAATAAGAATATCATCTCTGTCTATTGCTCTTACGGCAAACGCCGAAACCACATATGTTACCGCGCCTATACCGATTGCCAAAACAGTTGAAATATCGGCTGTTCCAAGATAATTCTTAATCACCGTGAGAACTCCGCCCATTAAAAGAGCCGAGAACAGAGGTTTTATAACAAGCTCCATTATATTAAATTTAATTTTAACCACTTTAATAATACATACTATATTTATAACCGCAATTATGGCATAGCATACAATCGTCGCAATCGGTGCGCCGTCAATTCCGATTATGGGAATAAAGGTATAATTCATAATAACTTTGGCAATTCCGCCCGCAATCATACTGAAAACAGGATAATAAACCTTTCCGTATGCCTGAAGAACTGCATTTGTTACCTGGACAATTGAAACAAAGATAATTGCAATCGCCAGCTTTTCAAGAAGCATAAACGCATCTGCATCGCTGTATAAAAGTCCTAAAATCCCCTCGGAGAGAGTGGCAAGTCCTACAACACAGGGCATTGCAAACAGCACCGTTATCTTTATAAGGCTTTTGGTAAGGCCTCTCGCCTCGCCCTCTTCCCTGCCTGCAATTGCTGAAGAAATAGCTGGAACAGCACTCATACTCAGCGCAACGATAATAGTCAGAGGCAAATTAAACATAGTCTGTGCCTGACCTGTATACATACCGTATAGGGTATTGGCTTTTTTCTCAAGAATTTGTGCTGTATTCCAGCCAAGCTCCTTTGCCTGACTGAAAAATTCGGTTCCCTCTTGAAAAAGATAGCCGTATTTATCAAAAACCTCAGGATTTATAACAAGCCTGTTCATAACCGTTGCCAAATCCACAAGACTTGTAAGACTTGATACTGCCGCACCTATGGTTATTGGAATTGCGATGCTTATAAGCTCTTTTAAAATATTTCTTCTTGTTCTTGAGCTTGTTTCAATAACCGAAACTTTATTCCGCTTTTCTCCCATTTTATACACAATAAGCATCAAAACAAGGGACATTACAGCTCCGCTTGTTACGCCCAAGATAGCCCCTGATGATGCAAGAATGGTTTTATCCGACGTTGACCGCACAATTCCTGCGCCAATGTCCACCATTTTGCCAAGGTCTTTATCAATCGCCATATTCATAAAGAACATAGCAAAAACAATCCCGACTATCAGCTTTGAAAAAGCCTCAATAACCTCTGATGCCGCAGTTGGATACATATTCTGTCTGCCCTGAAAATAGCCTCTGTACGCCGAAACAAACGAAGTGAAAAATATAGTCGGCGCAATAACTTTTATGCAAAAAGCTGCATCACGGTTACCTAAAAGAGCTGCCAGCTCATCTGCAAAAACATATAGAAGTAAAGACCCTAAAATCCCGATTGTTCCAAGAAGAATAGATGCGGACTCCAGAATTTTCTTAGACTCCTTCTCATTACCCCTTGCAATACTCTCAGCAACCATTTTTGAAACAGCCGTTGGAAAGCCCGCTGTTGCAATTATAAACATAAAGGTATAAATCTGGTATGCAACATTAAATAAACCGCTTCCCTCTTTACCTATAAGCTCATAAAGGGGTATTTTAAATACCGCCCCGATGATTTTCACTATAAAATTAGCAATCGCCAATATAAGTGCGCCTTTCATAAAGGTCTGTCCGCTATTTTTCAAAGTCTTTCAGCTCCTTGCAATTTCCCTATATCCTATTTATACTGCATAATCTTCAAAAAAACAACTTAAATCTTAATCTTCTATGCTAACAACCCGTCCGCTTGTGCTGACATACTTACTCTCAATGCTCAAATCCCCACCGACACCTATAAGTCTGTTTGACGCGGTATAGTATCCGTTTGTTCCCACGCTTCCGTCAGTTTCTATTCTGATTAAAACACTGTATTTATCGGGATACTTTGTTTTAACCGCCTCGCCTCGGGAGTTTATGCCTGTATCAATTGTATTCTCAACAGAAATAACCTCAACAATCTCTCCCAAATCCTCTTTTGTTTCCTTGTCATATACCCTGCCGAGTTCGTATAATCCGTCAACTGTATACTGTCTTACCTCATCAATTTTCACCAAATATGAGAACTTTTCCGTTTTAACCTGCACAGCCTCAGGAGTTGCTGTAAACTTCATATAAACGCCTATTGCCGTAACGAGAAGAACAATAATAACCAGAATATCGATTATGCTTATTTTACCAAACAGTTTTCCGTCTTTAATCATTATTCTTCACCTCCGACTTTCTTTATAATTACAACATTTCCGTATCCGCTGTAACCCTTTGCTGAAAAATTCAGCTCTTTCCCGATTTTAATTTTATCTGTTCCTATGAGAAAATCTGTTTCTGTTTCTGAAAGCTCGGTTTCAAAGGTGAAATTAAGATTGTATTCCCCTTTCTTTTCAAGAACTTTCTTTTCTCCCGTCACAGGATTATCATAATTATCCGTTGCAGGAAGAACCTGAACATCTTTAAGAACCCCTGTTGTTTTTTCGCGTATACCAATTAATACACTGTCACCGTTTTTTGCATTTTCCTTGTAAAAATTCATTGTTGTTTCATCAACGCTAAGCTCTTCAATGGTAACTAAAACCTTGGTCTTTGCTGAATTTACAACTGTTTCGGATTTGTTGCCAAGGATATAAACTCCTGCAAAAACAACCAAAATAACCATAGCAATAATAAGAAAATCAATAATATTAAACTTTGCCTTTTTCATATTTATTTTCCTTTCGTTTTAAGGGTTTCGGCCTCGTATATCTCTTCAAGCTGTCTTGTCATTTTTTCAGCCGTAAACTTGTTTTTGTAATGTTCATACGCCGTATCCGCCATTTTATCACGCATTTCCTTATCGTTCATTAGGACTTTCATTGCCTCATAGAGAGCCTTTGAATTTTGTTTTTCACAAAGCAATCCGTTCTCACCGTGGGTTATCATATACGGGTTTCCGCCGTAAATACTTGCAATAGCAGGTTTTTTAAGACTCATTCCCTCCGACAAAGCCAGCGACGAGGTTTCCGTTCCGTAAGAACAATTAACATTTATATCCATTATATTCACAACGCTTGCAACATCTGTTATAAATCCCGTAAATATAACATTCTCTTCAATTTTAAGCTCTTTTACCTGTTTTCTAAGGTTATCCTCTTCAGTTCCTGTTCCGATTATAAGGAATTTGGCTTTCGGATTTTCCTTAACAATTTCAGCCGCAGCCTCAACATAGTATTTATGGCCCTTAACAGCCTCAAGTCTTGCAACAATTCCAAAAACAATATCATCTTCATTAATGCCGTATTTTTGTCTTGTTTCAGCTTTTTCAGTTTCCGTTGCAATCTTTAAAGGCTCAACGCCATTAATAATAACCGTTATTTTCCGTTCATCAACACCTGTATCAGTAAGGTTTTCCTTTGCCGCCTCGGCAACCGCAACAATATGGGTCGAAAGAGTGTTATTAACAAATCCGTTTATCTGCTTTCCCGGGAAGCTCGTAAGATACTTCGGCGGTTCATAAGCACAATGCCTTGTGTAAATTCTTGATTTAACCCCCGTCATAAACGCCGCAATTTTACCGCTCATTGAGGAATGGGTATGGACTATATCAGGCTTTTCCGCTTTAAAAATCTTCATCAGCTCGAATATGCCCTTTATGTCCATAGACTTATCCGCAAGGTTTTTAGTTTCAATAACCTCATAGCCAAGCGCCTCAACACGAGGTGTCATAAGACTTCCTGATGGAAGAATAACCTTTATGAGAAATTTTTCTCTGTCAAAATTTTTCAAATAATTAACAAGCAGTGTTCCTGCCCCGCCAATATTCGTGTCCGTGAGTATATGCAAAACCTTTATCAAATCTGCTCCTCCTTTGCAATGTTTACTGCTGAAATCCCAAGTCCCAGTACAAACCAGAACACCATAACAACTCTGTAATTATAGAAACAGTTGTCAAACAACCCCTGCACCAAAAATCCGCTCACTCCCGCTGAAATGGCAACAAGCATAGTTTTAATCTTTTTGTCAACTGTTTTGCTGTGTCCAAAGCAAATCTGCTTAAACCAACTGACAAGAACAGCCAAAAATGTTATTATTCCGCCAAGTCCCGTTTCAACCCAAACCTGAAGGAAC
>JAZRTD010000186.1:0-13251 GCA_045651845.1 Clostridia bacterium
ACTTTTCCGTCAAAAAATTGTTGACGGTTATCAGACGGAAATGCCCGACCCGTGGCTTGAAGACGGTAACGCCTGGGAGGTTGAACGCCCTGAAGACCAGGTTGAGGTTCACTATAACGGCCGTATTGAGGAATACTTTGAGGACGGCAAAATGAAGTTCCGTCACCTTGATTATAACACGGTTATAGGTATGCCTTATGATATGCCGATTTCGGGTTATGATTCGGAGCTTGTTAACACTTTAAGATTATGGAAAGCCCGTTCACCTCAGGTTATAAATATGAATGAGTTTAACCGCGGTGACTATGCAATGGCAATGAAGGATAAAGAGCTTGCTGAAGTTGTTTCAAAAATTCTTTACCCTGAGGATAATCATTATGAGGGTAAGCTTTTAAGACTTAAACAGCAGTATTTCTTTGTTTCCGCCACAATTCAATGGATTTTGAAAAAACAAAGACGCCGTGGGCATTCTCTCTATGAGCTTCCGAAGTATGTTCAAATTCACATAAACGACACTCACCCAACCCTCGCAATCCCTGAACTTATGCGTATTTTAATGGACGAAGAGGGATTTTCCTGGGACGATGCGTGGGATGTTGTTACAAAGACATTTGCATACACAAACCATACAATCTTAACCGAGGCTCTTGAAAGATGGCCGGTTTCAATGTTTGAAACGCTTCTCCCGAGAATTATTCAGATTGTCCGTGAAATCGACCGCCGTCAAAGAGAAAATCTCCACGCAAGGTTTGGCGATGACTACGGCAAAATTGAGTATATGTCCGTTATTTCCAACGGAAATGTCAATATGGCAAATATGTGTATGACAACCTGTCACAGCATTAACGGGGTTGCGGCACTTCATACAGAAATTCTTAAAAAGGAAACTTTTAAGGATTATTACAGCATTTATCCCGAAAAATTCAAAAACGTTACAAACGGCGTAACGCCGAGAAGATGGCTTTATAAGGCTAATCCTGAGCTTGCAAAGCTTATCACAGAAACAATCGGCGATAAGTGGATTAAAAAGGCAGAAAATCTTGAAAAGCTTACGCCATTTGCTGACGACAAAGCTTTTTGCGAGAAATTTGACAAAATCAAAAAGGACAATAAAATCCTTCTTGCAAAATATATTCAGGAGCATAACGGAATCACAGTTGACCCTGACTCCCTTTTCGATGTGCAGATTAAGAGACTTCACGAATATAAGCGTCAGCTTCTCAAGGTTATGCACATAATCTACCGCTATAAAATGATTACCGAGAACCCAAGTCAGGCATCAATGCTTCCCGAAACCTTTATTTTCGGGGCAAAGGCGGCGCCCGGTTACCACGCGGCAAAGCTTATTATAAAGCTTATAAATAATGTTGCAGAGGTTGTTAACAACGACCCGAGAACAAAGGACATCTTAAAGGTTGTTTTCATTGAAAATTACAGCGTTTCAATTGCAGAAAAAATCGTTGCGGCGGCAAACCTTTCCGAACAGATTTCAACTGCCAGCAAAGAAGCGTCAGGAACCGGAAATATGAAGCTTATGCTTAACGGTGCGCTGACAATCGGAACTATGGACGGCGCAAATGTTGAAATTTCAGAAAAGGTTGGACTTGATAATATCTATATTTTCGGTCTTTCCTCCGACGAAGTTCTCTCGATTTATGCCTCGGGCCACAGCCCAAGCCCTGCAATATATTCCGATAATATGGTTATAAAGGGCATTGTTGACACCCTTATCGACGGAACATTCTCAAAGGATAAGCAGAATTTATTTAACGATATTTATCACGAGCTTGTTTTCGGCAGAGGTAATTTTGCTGACCAGTATCTCCTCCTCCGTGACTTTAACTCATATCTTGATGCGAGCCACAGAGCGGCAAAGGAATTTGTTCAGCCTGAAATCTGGAACAGGAAAGCTGTTATCAATGTTTCAAAGGCAGGCTTCTTCTCCTCTGACCGTTCTATTGAGGACTACAACCGTGACATTTGGCATTTAAGATAAAACAAAAAGACGGCTTTCGCCGTCTTTTTGCGTTTGGATATTTGTATGTGTGGCAACTACAAGTGTGCGTTTAACTAAAAAAGGCGCAGACAAGCTGCGCCCGAAAAACGCACCGTCGCCAAACTAACTAAATCAAAATACGCGAGTATCAAGAAATAGAGTGCGTTTTTTCCAAAAGAAAAAACACCCGCATATTTTTTATTAAGTTAGTTTGGCATAATTATAATACCATATTTTTTACAATTTGTAAATACTTATACAAAAAAATCTCCGCTTAATACGGAGATTTTTTATTTATCTCATATTTACATAATCGGCAAGCAAATCAACGCATTTATCAATATCCATCTTTCCTGAATCAATTGACAAATCATAGTTATTCACATCGCCCCAGACTTTATTTGTATAGAAATTATAATAATTTCCGCGACGCTTATCAGCCTTTGTCACAATATTCATCGCTTCCTTGTCAGAAACCTTATCCCTAATGCTTATTCTGTCACGACGGACTTCTTTTGACGCGTGAACAAAAATTCTTATTAAATCGTCTCTATCTTTCAAAATATAGTCCGCACATCTTCCAACAATGACGCAAGACTCTCTTTCGGCAACCTTATGGATAATATCTGCTTGAATTCTGAAGATATTATCGTTATTCAAAAAGTCGTTATAATGGTTATAAAGACCTATCCCCGGCTGAACACTCATAACCAGAGAATATAAAAAACTGCTGGTTGGTTTTTCGTCTGTATTTTCAAAAAACTTTTCAGGAAGTCCGCTTTCCTTTGCGGATTCAACAATAAGTTCCTTGTCATAATAGGCAATTCCCAATTTTTCTGCAAGCTTTCTGCCAATTTCACGGCCTCTTGAGCCGAGCTGTCTTCCAATTGTGATAACTACTTTTTCCATAGGTTTTCCTCCCATTTTCTTTAATAATATCACAAAAACCGCTCTATGTCAATAATTATGAGATGTCAGGAATCTCATTAAAATCGTAAATATAAAAATCAGTTATGCTTTTCATTTCGTCAATATATTCCTTTGAGCTTTCGTCATAGACTCCGCAAACCGTCATTCCTGCCGATTTTGCAGTTTTATCTGCATTGAAATTATCGTCAAGGAACAGGATATCCTCAATCCTTTCACCGATTTTTTCTGCCGCCATTTTATAAATTTCAGGGTCGGCTTTGGTTGTGTTAAAATCGTCACAGGACCAAACATTATCAAACAAATCGAATATCCCAAGCCTTTTAAGACACACATCAAGGGTAAGATGCGGACTTGCAGTCAAGACATTAAGACTTACTCCTCTTTCCTTAAGCTTTTTCACCACAGAAATAACATTTTCTTTAGCGGGAATATTATTTGCATACTCAAAATACATATTTTCACCCATTTTTGAAACAAGCTCTTCTACTGTCAATTTCACACCAAGCTCTTCAATGAGATACTTCGCAGTTCCTGCCATACCCAAAGGAGTTATAATTTTTATAAGGTCATCCCCGTATTCTATTCCGTTTTCATCAAGAATCCCTGTCAAAACCGAAGTATAGGCAGGCATTGAGTCTACCAATGTTCCGTCAAAATCAAATAAATACGCTTTAATCATCTTTTTCCTCCGTAAGCATAAATCTTAAAATATTTTTCCCATCAACGCTTACTTCCTCGCTCCACATAGAAAGCGGTCTGACCCATACTCCCATTTCGCCGTAAAGTGCCTGATAAACAACCATTTCCTGGAGGGTTTCAGAATGTTTTGCAATCCCTAAAACCTTATATTTGTTCCCTTTATAATGCTTATAAATTCCATTTATCTTCGGTCTGTCCATAATAACACCTCACAACAATAGATTATATCACAAACCCAACAATAATGCAAGAATTATATTTTATCAATCGTGACCCCCTGATAATAATGAAGCAATATCTCCTGATATGTTTTTCCGTTTTTCGCCATTTGATTTGCCCCATACTGGCTCATTCCAACCCCGTGGCCCTTGCCTGTTGTTATAAAAGTCAGTCCGTTTTCTGTTGCCTCCGCCTCAAAATTTGCCGAATTCAGTTCAAAAATACTGCGGATTTCTGTTCCTGAAAAGTCTTTTCCGCCAATACTGATATTTTTAACCGAACCGCCCTCTGTCCGCTTTAAATCGCCAACCTTAAGCTCATTTACACCTAAACGGGATAAGGCCTCATCTTTTGAAAAGCTAACCGTTTCTTTAAGGTTTTCATAAGACAAATCCCCAAAGCTTTCCACCGACCGAAGATAGGGTGTATCCCCTCCCCAGACATCTGATGCATTTTCTGTCCGCCCTCCGCTGACAGCATAAAAACAAGCAACTGCCGTTTCGCCCTGGTAGGATATGAACTCGCCCTTGGTTTCATCTACTGCCGACCTGATTTTCTTATAAAATTTATCATAGTCATCTCCCCATTTATCTTTCGCCTCTTCTGCCGAAGTATACGCCTTGCAATGAGCAGGGTTTGTGCAGACATCTGCCCCTTTATGGTCAGGATTTTCCTTTCCCATTTTTGTCAGAATATAGCTTCTTGCTGCAACGGCTTGAGCTTTCAGCGCCTCAACCTCGTAAAGAGCAGGCATTTCCGCCGTTACAACTCCAATAAGATATTCTTCCATATCCTCCTCTGTCACCTTGTCCGTCTTAATATTATAAACAGAAATTTTCTGCCCGTTTCCCTTATAACCTCCGCTATCTTCCTTTGAATTAGTCAAAAAGAGATGAAAAATCGGAAAAATTGAGATAAAAATTACCGTACACAAAAACAAAATCAATACTTTTTTCATAAGCTTCACCCGTAAATGTATATGTATAATTTTAGCAAATTATGCTTGACAAATTATTTAAGATGTGCTATAATTTGATGGTTACGAAAGTACAATCCTTACTCTCGGGGAACTTCGGGAGTCAAAAGTCCATAAGGAGGTGAAATAAATGGTTGAAGTTATCAATAAGTACGAAACTATTTTCGTAGTTGACGGCAGAAAGACAGAAGAAGAAACAGTTGCTTTAGTTGATAAGTTTAAATCATTGATAGAAGCCAACGGTACAATCGAATCAGTTGATGAATGGGGTAAGAGAAGACTTGCTTACGAAATCAACGATGCTACCGAAGGTTACTATGTTTTGGTTAACTTCAGCGCAAAGACTGATTTCCCACAGGAACTCGAAAGAGTTTTCCGTATTACAGACGGAATTTTAAGACAGATCACAGTTAGAAAAGACGAAGAATAATTTGCAAATGCAAAGATAGGCGGGTTTGTTATGATTAACAAAGCGATTTTAATGGGAAGATTGACACGTGACCCGGAGCTTCGTCATACGAATTCCGGTACGGCTGTTTGTAGCTTCAGTATCGCTATCAATAACGGTTTCGGCGAGAATGCCCAGACTGATTTTATTAACTGCGTTGCCTGGAACAAGACAGCTGAATTTGTCAGCAAATACTTCTCTAAAGGTAAAATGATTATCGTTATCGGTCGAATCAGCACAAGAAGCTGGGACGGTCCTGACGGTAAGAAAAATTACGCAACTGAGGTTGTGGCAAACGAGGTTGCTTTCGGCGAAAGCAAGAGAGACAGTGGAGACAATGGCTCCTCTCCAAGCTTTGGCGGTTCATCTGCCTCTGAAAGTGTGCCTGCTATGCCCGCAATGGACGATGGAGGATTTTCTCCTCTTGATACTGACGACGATTTGCCGTTTTAATTGATTACGAAAAGGAGGTTTCAGATATGCCTGAAAAAGAAAAAATGGACAGAAACCGCATGAGAAGACCTAAGAGAAAAGCTTGTGCGTTCTGTGTTGATAAGGTTGAACACATCGATTATAAGGATGTTGCAAAACTCAGAAGATATGTTACTGAAAGAGCTAAGATTCTTCCAAGAAGAATCAGCGGTTGCTGCGCAAAGCACCAGAGACAGCTTACAGTTGCAATCAAGAGAGCAAGATATATTGCGCTTCTCCCTTATTCAGCTGACTAATTTAAAATTTATACCCGAGGAAATCCTCGGGTATTTTTTTATTAACTCTTTACATTTTTGAAATTTTATGCTATTATAATATTGCTAAACAAATTTTAATAATTTTTGTCGTATAAATATGCGTTTTTCTTTTGGTAAAAACGCGCTTATTTTGCATATTTGTACGATGATGTAAAATTTGTTTAGCAACAAAGTGCGTTTTTCGGGCGCAGCTTGTCTGCGCCTTTTTTATTTAAACGCACTTAAAGGCACCACATACATATATCCTTACACAAAAAGACGGCGAACGCCGTCTTTTTGGTTTCCTAAAATCAAATCATTATTCGGCTTCAATTAAGCCGTATTTTCCATCTTTTCTTCTGTAAACAATATTAGTTTCCATAGTTTCCGGATTCGCAAAAACGAAGAAATCGTGCCCTAACATATTCATCTGGAGAACTGCTTCCTCTGCAGACATTGGCTTTGAAATAAATCTCTTTCTTTTGATTATTTCAATTTCCTTTTCCTCGGCAACTTCCTCTCCCTCAAAAACAGGAATATAGTTTTCAAATCCGCCGCCCTTTATACTTTTTTCAAGGCGTGTTTTGTTCTTTCGGATTTGTCTGTCAAGATTTTCAAGGCATTTATCTGCCGCAAACATAAGGTCATCATTTCTTGCTTCCGCTCTTATGAACAATCCTTTGTATAAAATTGTTATTTCCAGAATCATTTCGCTTTTCTGCTGTGAAACAACAATCTTACAGTCATCACTATCGCCAAAGAATTTGTCTATCTTCCTGATTTTTGCAAGAAGTTTCTCCTTTGTGCTGTCCGATAGTTCGATTTGTTTGCAAATAACATTGTAAGTCATACCTCTGCCTCCATTTCTTTTTTCCGACATTTGTCGGTTTTATTATAAAACCCAGAGGGGTTTATAACCTTAATTCACCTTGATTGTTGATTTGTCAAGCAACTCTTTATTCAGTTTAACATCACATTCTCCGGTAATCATATTGACTATCTCAGTATAACCTTCAACCCTCTTTAAAATCATATACGAATAATCCGTCTCAATAACATCGCTTATTTCGCCGATTTTAAGCTCAAGGCCCGAAATTTCCATATTCTTGTGAGATTTAGCAACGCTGTCTTTATAAATATATACTGTTTCAGGGGTCGTTCTGTCTTCATAAAGGAACTTCTTATAAAATTCACCCATAACCTCTGTCCAGAGCTTATCAAAGTCCTCTCTTTTATCAAGTCTTTTCCTAACGGCATTTATCCGATTTTTCGCCGTATCATCATCTTCTTTGGGAATTTCTATAATTTTAAAGGTACCGCTTTGATTATCCGCATAATCTTCAAATTCCTTACCATCTATATATTTCCCCGCATCAGAGCTTATTTCCTCGCGGACTTTTTCCTCCAGAATAACATTTGTTCTTATAATATCAAAGCTTTCTCTGTTTTTAATTCCCAGCTCTTCATAAACCTTTTCACCGTAAATTTCCTTTTGTCCGTCAAGCTCTGTCAGTGTATTCCTATCTTCTTCGGACAATTCTATATCCATTTTGGGTGCAATAGCCGCAACCGAAAAAGTTCTGATAAGCTCTTTTATGGCATTGTATTTCACAATTTCAACAGGCTTCTCGCCCTCATCATTTTTATCATTCCATCTAACTTCTGAAATCTCTGCCCCGACACTTGTTGCATACGACTTTGCAGATTTATTAAAATAATAGTTCCAAACATCTTCACTTATCTTCATATTATCAATGGTGAGTGCAACACCATCCTCAGCAATTACCGGGTTAGAATCGAGAAACCCCTGATAGGTCCGGGCGCCTGCATTGTCAGGTTTTTTCAAAAAACCGAAAATAAGCCAAAAAACACAGATAACAACAGCACCTGCAATTAAAATACGGAAAAAATTCCATTTAAATTTTCGACTTATGTTTTTATTTTGATTTTCGTTTTGTGTTTTCACCGTTCCAAATCCCCCCATGCAAGCTTATCCCTCTTGCTTTCCTTACTATAATTTTACACTATTTTAAGTGGATATGCAATAGAAATTTTCAAAATACGCAAAAACTTCATCTTTTTTTAAATTTTTTTAAAATTTTACTTGACAAATGAAATAATAAGTAGTATAATATAACTCGCGTGATGAAGTTCAGCTATATGCACCATTAGCTCAGTTGGTAGAGCACCTGACTCTTAATCAGGGTGTCCACGGTTCGAGTCCGTGATGGTGTACCAAACCCCGTTCGATTGAACGGGGTTTTTTATTGTTCAATTTTCTACATTATTTCAGTTTAACTAAAACAGCATTATATTTTTCAGGCAGGAAAATTTTAATCCCACCGTTTCGGCTGTCTATTTTTGCTCCCATATGGCAAGGATAGAGAATTTCCGCCTCATTATATTGGGCAGGGACAATGATTTCATCTTCCTCTCCGTCCATTCGCCATACTGAAATATACTGTTCATCATCGCCTTTAAGACCCAGGCAAAGCCAGCCGTCGCCGTATTTTGAAAGCCCGCAGGGATAAAACGGTACTGCTTTTCTAATATTCTGACGGATACTTTTATATACCTCAACGCCTTTTTTGACAAGTTTAAACTGTTCTTCATTAAGCTGGGTTATTTCACCGCTTAGGTTCATTCTCTGGAGCATTGAATTTACCATATTGAAAGCAACCTGTGCATTAGTGTTCTGCTTTTTAGGATATGACCATACTGCAGACTGTTCAGGGAGGACTCCCGTTGGAACTGCCGCTGCAACATACGCTGTATTATCCCACTCCTCCTGGTCGCTGACAGATAAAAGGTGATGCTTTTGGAGATGGGCATAATCCATTCTGAGTCCACCGCTTGAACATCCCTCAATAATTAAATCGGGATATTTTGCTCTTATTTCGTCAATCAAAGAAAGATATGCGCGGTTATGTCCAAGAAGACCGTCACCGAAGCTGTCAGAATTCACTTCCGTTCCGACTCCGCCCTCAATGTTATAGTCTGTTTTTATATATCCAACACCGTATTCACCCACAAGTCTGTCAAAAATCGACATAACAAATTCACGTGTTTTAGGATGCCTGAAGTCGAGTTGGTATCTGCCGTGGTCAATAACTCGCTTTCCATGGCGTATAAAGAAACATTCATCAGGAAATTTATCCGCAAGCGGACACTCAATTCCCATAACCTCCGCCTCAAGCCAAATTCCCGGCGCCATCCCCTTTGCTCTTATATAATCAAACACTTCGTTTATTCCGTTAGGAAAACGCTTTTTCTGCGGAAGCCATTCTCCAACGGTTTCCCACCATGTTCCGTCTGCATACCAGCCCGCATCCATACAGTAATAATCCGCTCCCGCCTCTGCTGCCTTATCTATAACAGGAAGCATTTTTTCCGTTGTTGGGTCTGCCCAGATACAATGCATATAATCATTAAAAACAACGGGCATTTTTGCATTAGCCTCGCTGTCACAAGCTATAATTCTTCTGTATTTTGTCATTGCGGCAATTGCCTCGTTAAAGTTATTTCCAATCACGACACATGCCTTAACCGTTTCAAATTCTTCGCTCGGTTTGAGTTCCTTATACCAGCAGTTTTCCTGCTCTGTCGGACCGCTTAACCGCAAATATATCATATCGGCAATATCGCTTATTTCCCAGTGCCATGACCCGTTATTTTCAATTTGCCACATAAGCATTGAATCTTCATCATAATATGCCCCCATAGGTAAATATTCCTTGCAGGACCACATCCCCGTATTTGATGCCATAATTCTCGTCATAGAAAATGCGCATGTTCTGTCAAGACCAAGCTCTTCTATCGTAAATTCTTTCCAATTCGCCTCTCTTTTCCAACTGCTGTGAGGAATCATAACTCTCGGATTATCAAGACTTAAGCCTGTATATGCAAAAGACGACACATATTCAAGTCCCACATTCTCTTTTGAAATATTTTTAACCGTTGTCCATGAACGGACTGCGGGTAAACTCTTATAGAACTGGTAATGTATAACCGCCTCAACCATATTGTCCTTAAGACACATTTCAAGCTTGTTTCCAAACTCATTTTCATAATATTTATGGCTGTCATACAAAAGAGAGGAAAACCCTGATGTTCCCGTGTGTTTTGCGCCGTGATGGTCATTATGATTTTCACCGCTTATCTGAAGCTCCAATGCGGGACACCAGTTAATATCCTTACCCTCATCTTTTAAAATACCGTCTTTTGAGAAAGTTTTTAATGCAAGTTTTTTACCTTCCGTTATTTCAAAAATAACAAAGATTCCGTTTTGAGAAAAATCAAGTATCATTTTTCCTTACTCCTTAATCTGTAAGTAATTATGGATATTATACCATTTTATTATAAAGATGTCTATCAAATTCTTAAATTTTTATTGGTTGACACAGCCTCTTTTTTGGGGTATAATTTATGAGAAATGTAAAAATAAGGAGCATAGTAAAATGTTTGGATTTTATAATATGAAACCTAAAAAGGATGTTCAAAAGCGTCCTGACGGAAAATCAAAAATATCTGTGTTTTTTGAAATATTTTTTAGGAAAATCTGGAAAATATGTAGGCTGAATATGTTATATTCCCTTTGTGCAACCCCGTTTTTTATTGTACTTCTGTTTGTTGTGGGTATACTTACCAGCCGTATTACAGATTTTTTCACACCTCTATTGACAGAATCCCAGAGCGACCTTGAACTTACCAAAATCTATTTTGATTTGGTTTTAAGATTTGTTTTTTCAACTTTATTTATTGTATTTTTCGGTGCAGGACCTATCAGTGCCGGCTTTTCCTATGTTTTGAGAAATTTTTCAAAAGAGGAGCATTCCTGGATAGCAAGTGACTTTTTCCAACATACGAAAGCCAACCTAAGACAGGCAATTATTGTTTTTGTTATCGATATAGTTGTATTTTGCCTGCTTTTCACTGCATTTATGGTGTATTCCTCTATTTCCGGGCCTCTTTCGTATATGAAATATGTGGTTGTATTTTCAGCATTTTTATATATGATGATTCACCTATACATTTATCCGCTTATGGTGACTTTCAATCTATCATTAAAGGATATATTTAAAAATGCAGTAATTTTTGCAATTGCCGAGTCCCCGAGGAATGTTGTTCTTATAATTGTTACGGCACTTATTCATTTTGTTATACCCTATTACTTCATTGTCAATGCTGTGACAGTTTTCGCTCTGCCCTTATATTTTATTTTTGAATTTATCGGGCTTGTGGGAATAACAGGCTTTATCTCAAGCTTCTTCACATATCCGTCTATTGAAATGATGATTGATGCGTCAAACCAAAATACCGATACACCAGAAATCTAACCTTTCCTCTGCTTTTGTGATTGAGCAGAACAAGGCATCAACATTTAGAGCATACGGAATTTCCGTATGCTCTTTTGCATTATTCTTGTTTTGAGGGCATAGAATTATAGTGATATAGTCCGAAAAAGGAGAGAGGATAATGATTAAAAGACTTATTGCGGGAATGTTATCGGTCCTGCTTATATTCTCAAATACTTTTGCAGAGGAGTCAAAACAGGTAAACACCGATATTTCCGCTGAAATTGTAAAAGCACCATCAGCAATTCTTATGGAGCAGACCACAAAGCAGGTGCTTTATGAACTGGATGCGGACAAAAAAATGCCTATTGCAAGCGTGACAAAAACTATGACAATGCTCCTTATTATGGAAGCAATAGACGGAGGGAAAATTAAGTATTCCGATATGGTAACCACAAGCGAACACGCAGCATCAATGGGCGGGTCACAGGTGTTTTTAGAGGTCGGCGAGCAAATGAGCGTTGATGAAATGCTTAAATCCATTGCGGTTTCATCGGGAAATGACGCTGCCGTGGCTATGGCTGAGCATATTTCAGGAACAGAGGAAGCCTTCGTTGAACAGATGAACAAGAGAGCCGCAGAGCTGGGTGCAAAAAACACTCATTTTATCAACTGTAACGGGCTTGACGAAACCGAGGAACATTACAGCACAGCAAGGGATGTAGCTCTTATTTCAGCTGAGCTTTTAAGACACTCCGATATCGAAAAATACCTTACAATCTGGATGGATACTATAAGAAACGGGCAGTTCGGTCTTTCAAACACCAATAAGCTTATACGATTTTACCAGGGTGCAAACGGCATAAAAACAGGCTCAACAAGTGTAGCGAAATATTGCCTTTCCGCCTCTGCAAAAAGGGATAATATGCAGCTTATCGCCGTTATTCTTGGCGCACCAAGCACCGCAGACAGATTTTCAAGCGCATCAAAACTGCTTGATTATGGTTTTGCCAATTATGCCATAGCAGACAATTCATCATATAAGGCAAAAATCCCAAAAATTAAGGTTGTGGGCGGAACAGACAGTGCGGTTGGGGCTGAAATCGGCGGAGGCCTAAACGCCGTTGTACGCAAAGGAAATCAGAATAAAATCACCGTTAAGGTAAAAACCAAGGATAAACTGAATGCACCCGTAAAGAAAGGCGACAAAGTAGGTGAGGCCGTATTCTATATTGATGCAAAAGAGTTGACACGGCGATCAGTTGTTGCAAAAAAAGATGTAAATGAAATAAATTGCTTTCAAATGTTTGGGAAATGCCTAAAAAAATGGGCAACATTATATTAACCCTTTGATTTTTTGATACAATAATATAAACCCGACACAAAGTGTCGGGTTTATATTTATATGAAGATTTTCGCTTATCAACAGTATTGTATAAAGACTGCATAACCTAAATGCCAATCTTTTTTTGTAGTAGTTTATATCAGATTAAGACCAAAAAATCAGTCACAATCTAAAAACAATTGTTCAAGTTCTTCCTCACCAAGAATTTCTGCATTACTGATAAACTTTTCAACTTCAACATTTCCATCAGCAAAAAACTCCACTTCCCACCGTTCTCCAGGAATTGCAATTTCAACCATAATAGCATCTCTTACTTTGTTCAACTTATAATATATTTTCTTTTCTTCTAACCTTTCAAGAAAAGTAATTAATTTCTTCATACATACAACTCCTTTCGACAACATTCGACATCTTTTAATTGCGAGACATAAGGTTTAGATGCAAACCTTTTTTGTATCAAGTTCATATCAAGTCAGGTACAAAAATTATTCAGCGTCTTTTAACACTGTTTGATATTCCATTTGCAGTTCTTCCATATCAATTTCATTCAAAGATACACAATAAATTTCATGAGCAAAATTTCCTCTACTCTTCCTATGTAAAACTCTAAATATAC
>JAZRTD010000187.1:0-6691 GCA_045651845.1 Clostridia bacterium
TAAAACACATTGTCGAAAAACATTGTTCTGTTCGGAGATATGTATTGATATTCGCCCTTCCATAATACATTTGAATTTACGATTATGTACGAGAAAACATTTCCCTTTGCCGCTGTAACAGCATTTACTGTGCTGTCCCAACCAAGACCAAATCCGCATACCCGCAAAGCATCATCAACGGGAATATATGTAACTCTTCCGTATCGCACAGGCATCGTGCTTAATGTGTATTCCGTCGAATACATTTTCGCTTGTGGCTTATCCCAGTACATATAAACCGTGTTTCCGTATCCGGAAACCGAAACGGATAAAATTATTAAAATCATCAACAGGCTTAATAATAAGCGAGCCGTTTTTCTCATTTTGGCACCTCTTGTATAATTTAAATATAGGGTTACACTAACTTATATTTGATTATATCACGCCAAGGATTTCTTTGCAATATATTATCCAATTCTGTAACAAACTTGTAATATACTTATTCTCTATGCGTCATAGAAAAAAGGAACAATTATGCAGTTGTCTGATTTTTAAATAAAAAATCCGAACAAGCAAAAGCTTGTTCCGATATGGTCGAGGTTACAGGATTCGAACCTGTGGCCCCCTGGTCCCAAACCAGGTGCGCTACCAAACTGCGCTAAACCTCGCTGCCAACTTTTACATTATACACTCTTTTTCTCGGTTTGTCAACCCCTAATTTAATTATTTTACAAAAATTATTTTTCTGCCCTGTTCAACAGCATATGTTACCGTATAAGCCGTCCCTCCTGACATACGGGTAAGGTATGCGATGCAAGCACTGCTTTTGTCAACCATAAAGCGATTGCGCTTTTTCATACAATCAGAATAATACTCCTCTGAGACATATATTATTTCATCCGCTTTTTCAGCAATCTCTTCATATATTTCTATATCCGCTCTTTTCCAGCCTTTACATTGATTTCTGCAGGGCAAAGCCAGTATAAGTTTTATCCCCTTATACTTCTCTTTTAAATTGAGAATACATTTTTCGGCTATGGTATCAAACCCCAAAGCTCCGCCCGCAATAAAATCTGTATATCCGTTTCTTATTAAATCTTCACATATTTCATTAGTTTTCTCAATAACAAACTCTCTGTTAGCAATGCTTATAACTCTATGCCCTGTAAAACAACAGGTTTTCTCAATATCTCGCCCCATATAAACACCTCGGCAATTATTTTATCACTTTTTATATTATTCGTCAACAATCTTGTCATATTTAATTAACGTTTGCTGATTTGTATGATTCCTGCACGTATATAGGAAGTGCAATCTCAACATATAGTATTGCTCTGCTTTCCAAAAAGCTTGGCTGGATATTCACATTAAGCACCTGTCTAATCGTTGCAATCATTGGAGCAAGTCTTTGTTTTATCTCCTCAAAGCCATGGAAAAATAAATATCAATCCGATTAAAATTATACTTGACTTTTTATTATCCTTATGATACAATTACCCCGTAAAATTTAATATTGTCCACACAGAGTGTCGATGGTTCCGTCTGGGTTCCATCGGTGAAAAGGGAACACGGTGAGAATCCGTGACGATAACTGTCGCCGTATGCATTTAATGTTTTTATATCCGTCGGTGAAAGCCGGTCATTGGGAAACTGAGAAGGCAGGATATAAAAACGCATGGTTTAAACCATATAAAATGTGAGTCGAAAGACCTGCTTTGATATTATTCCGTATGGGAATGATTTTTTTGCGTGCCAAAACGCTCTGTTTTGGTGTGCAGATTGTGGTTTAATCGCAGGAAAACTCAGCTGTGATAATTTTCATTATTTGAAAATTATCACATCTTTTTATATATATAAATTTTTATAAAGGTGGTTTTATAATGAAAAAAACTCTATTATCTATCTTTCTTATCTTTACTTTACTCATAGTATCTCTTCCTTCTTTTGCCGAAGAGAGCGATAATGTCACAGTTTTTATCTCCATCAGCCATTACGGAGAATTTGTCATTGATAAAAACGGAAAAACTGTGACTTACTCACCCGTCACCTTAACAGGAAAGGACACTTACACCCTTGACGATGTTTTTCGTCAAGCACATAACCTATATTATCCAGAGGGAGACGAGGGATATTCTTCAAGCATAGGTGACTGGGGATTTGGTGTTGATATGTTATGGGGTGATACCAGCTATAATTTCGGTTATCAATTAAATGGGGGTGTTCAGTCGGTCACAGGACTTGACCAAACTGTTGCTGAAGGTGATTTTGTTGATGCATACATTTTTAATTACTCTGACCAATCTTATGCTAAATTCAACCATCAGTTTATAAGCACTTCTGTTGACAAACCTGTATCCATTGAGCTTTACAATGCATGCGGTTATGACGAAAACTGGAATAATTTATTTTCCCCTTGTGATAATGCAATCATAACAATAGACGGTAACGAAACAGAATTTATAACTGACGAAAACGGATTTGCAGAAATTTCATTTGCAGAAGAAGGCACTTACGTTATTTCCGCAAAAAAGACAAAAGTTTCTGATGATAAGATTGTTTCTGTCATCACTTCCCCAGCTTGTATTGTAACCGTTGAAGTACCTCAATCTGTTCAGTTAATACATAATATTGCAGAATATTATTCAAATTGCGATTTTGAATCTGCGGGCGGAAATCTTCCCTGGATTATTGCAGATATGGCTGTTTACGAGAGCATCTACCCTGACAGTGATTATATATTTTCCGACAAACGGAAAACAGAGGCACTTAACATCCTTGTTTCTTTCGCAGAAAATGCAACAACCCCCGGAGATTTGGCAAAATCAATTCTCGCCATCCGTTCTTTAGGCTATAACACAGAAAATATTTACACCCCCAACTTTAACAATATAAGTATTGCTGAAAGGTTATTAACATTAGTTGACAGCAATGATGAATCAGTTACTAATATTTATACTTTGCCTTATGTTATCAAAGCACTTTCTCAATCAATTGAGTATGGCACAAATGAACAAATAACTAAACTTATAGACTCTGCCCTTTATAGCTGTGCTCTATGGCAGGATGTATCATACGGAACAGACGCACTTACTCCTATGATTTTCGCACTTGCCCCCTATTATGGTTCAAACGAAAATGTTAAAATAGTTTTAGATACATCTATTGAAATACTCAAAAGCAAGCAGAGAGCGGATGGTTTAATTGACGGATTTGAAGGATACGAGTCCGCTTCAACAGGACTATCTATATGTGCACTCTCTTCACTTGGCATTAACTCCGATGACATTAAAAACGGCGAGTTTAGTTTAATAGACGGACTGCTTTCCGTCGCAAATGACGAATTGAACGGTTTTTCCAATGAATTTGCAAGAGAACAGGGATTTCGAGGGCTTCTTTCCTGGCGTATGTGTATGGATACTCCTGAAAAGGTTATGTATGATTTCTCAAATTATCCATTGAATAACATTAATATTCCCAATATTAATAACTGCCCCGTTAAATTTGATGTTTCACCCGCTACTGCCACTGTCGTAATTGAAAACACCAATGAAATTTCAACTAATCTTTTCGACCTTGATGAAGGAACCTACTCTTATACTGTATCCGCAACAGGCTATATCTCCGAAAACGGAACCTTTATAGTTTCAGCCGATGAGGCTCAGAACCGCACTCTTAAAACAATCACTCTTTCTCTGTCTGAAAAACAATCTTCAGGTGGAGGTAGTAGTGGCGGTGGCGGCGGTGGTGGTAACCGCACCAACGATTCCTCAGACAATGAAAATGAAAGCAAAACCGATACCGATGATACAGAAAACTCAATTCAGGATAATGAACCAGAAAACTCCTTGACTGCCTATCTCGCATTTTCTGATATTGATAAAGATGCCTGGTATTATCCTGCTGTGCAATATGTATATGAAAACAATCTGATAAGCGGCACAGATATAGGTTTTGAGCCAGACTCATTTATGACAAGGGCAATGCTTGTCACCATTCTTCATCGTCTGGCAGCTCCCGACACAGAATACGAGTCTAATCCATTTACAGATGTGTCAGAAGAAAAATGGTATTTTAACAGTGTTAATTGGGCAGTAAATAACGGAATAACCGCAGGAATATCGGACAATTTATTTGCACCGGATGAAAGCATAACAAGAGAACAGATTGCAACAATTATATATAGATTTGCAAAACACTGCGGATATAATACTAATGTCGAAGAAATTCACACACTTGAAAACTTTATTGACAATGAACAAATATCAAATTTTGCTATTGAAGCAGTCAGATATATGACTTATACAGGAATAATGAATGGCCGTGAAGAGAACTATTTTGCATCAAAAGAAACGGCTACAAGGGCAGAGCTTTCCGCCGTCATTATGCGTTTTATGGAGGCTTGCAAATAATATGAAAAGAAATCACTTCATTCCATTTGTTTTATTCTTTACGATTATTTGTATAATTTTCTCTTCCTGTGCTATTGATTTACCTCCTGCAGAAAATACTACTAAAACCAACACCGCAAACCAAAGTGATGTATACAGCTTAAATGAGGAGGGAAATCCAAAAGCATCCTATGTAAAACCTGAAAAAAATACTAACACCTCTTCTCTTAGTAAGGAACAAACAAGCTCAGAGGACTCCTCATTAAACGAACTATACTGTTCTCTTTCTATTCGATGTGACTCTGTTTTAAAAAAGCTCGATAAGTTACCCGACAATAAAAAACAGTTTATTCCGAACAACGGAATTATTTATCAAAATAATAAAGTCCCATTTTCCGATGGCGAAAGCGTATTTGATGTACTGTGCCGTGAACTTAATAGCAATAATATTCCATTTGAATATACAGAAAACAATATGTTCAACTCAACATACATAAAAGGAATAGGAAATCTCAACGAGTTTGACGCAGGCTCAAATTCAGGCTGGCTATACACTATAAACGGGAAAAGTCCTACCATTGGTTGCTCTCAATCCTTGCTTGAAAGCGAGGACAAAATAGAGTTTTACTATATATGAAATTAGTGTGCTTTATCCGTTTAATCAAATATTCCCTGTATTATACTAAAATCCAAATATTTTGGCATAATAGTATATAAACAGGAGAATTCACTATGGATATGATTTTTCAAGGGGCAATCTTTTTCGGAATTTGCCTTACAGGCGACTATATTTCTGCCGCACTTCCGTTCCCTTTTCCGGGTTCTGTTATAGCAATAATCATTCTTTTTGTTCTGCTTATGACAAAATCCGTAACGACAGAAAAAATCAGCAGTATTTCAACATTTCTGCTTGAAAATATGGCATTCTGTTTCATTCCGCCAACCGTTGCCATAGTTGATTACTTTCACATAATTGAAGATGTTTGGTTGCAATTCATTTTTATTTGTTGCATCACAACTGTTCTGACTTTTTTTGCAACAGCGTATACAGTTAAAGGCACTATGCATCTTATAAACAAAGGGGGAGAGAGAAATTTCTGATATCCTAAACAGCTTTTTTGATTTAACGCAAACACCTCTTTTCGGGGTTACCGTTGCACTGATTACATTCAGCCTTGCCAAGCTGATAACAAGCCGTTTTTCAACTTCGATTATGAATCCCCTTTTAATAAGCTCGGTATTTATATGGATTATTTATTATTCTTTAGGAATACCCGTTTCAAGCTTTGAAAGCGGCGGAAAAGTTATACTTACCTTTCTTCCTCTCTCAACGGCGGCACTTGCATTTTCAATGTATAACAAACGAGAGCTTATTAAGAAAAATTTGATTCCTATTCTGTCAGGCTGTATTGTTGGGGTTATTGTCTCAGTTGGAAGTGTTTTGATTTTGTGTAAGCTTTTTGGAATTGACGAGGCAGTTACAAAATCCATTGTCCCAAAATCAGTTACAACCGCAATAGCGATGCCCCTTGCCGAAAGTCTCGGGGGATATGGCTCCATCGCCTCAGCAGGAGTTTTCGTCACAGGTCTTTTCGGAGCGATTATGTGCCCATATTTTATCAAATGGACCCGCCTTCAAAACTCCGTGGCATCAGGTCTTGGAATTGGAGCCTCCTGTCACGCTCTCGGCACTGCTCAGGCGATTAAAATCGGTGAAACTGAAAGCGCTATGGGCGGAATTGCCATTGGAATTTGCGGTCTTTTAACAGTTGTTGTTTCCTTATTTATATAAAACATACACCCCAAAAGTCAAATGCTTTTGGGGTGTTTTTTATTTTAATATTTATTCTTGTTTCTCTTTAAAATTTTCCAGAATTTTATCAAGTTCTCTCATATTTTCAGCCGTATTATAAATTACATAAGAACCGCCGTTTATCCATTTTGGACTATTCGGAAGAACATACATCTTAACCTTATCAGCGCTCAAATTTTTGATAGTTCCAAAGCTTTCCATAACCTTTTCAAAGCTGTAATTAGTTCTTACGTTCTTATTCACAACCTCATAAAGCTCATCAATTTTATTAAGGTTTGAAACCGTAAGCTTCTGGCGGATAAGCTCCTTAATAAAGGTTTGCTGTGCATCAACCCGCGCAAGGTCAGCTTGTCCGTTTTTATAATTACGAAATCGAACAAAATCGTGTGCCGCCTGTCCGTCAAGATGCTGCATTCCCTTTTTCAGATGAATATGCAAATCCTGATACGGGTCATCATAGTTCATATCCTCGGGAACATCAAAATCAACACCGCCCAAAGCGTCAATTATA
>JAZRTD010000188.1:0-1447 GCA_045651845.1 Clostridia bacterium
CCCACTCGGAGCAACACCTGATAGAGGAGGTTAAGCTTGCCCGGCGTCTCCCGGGAAGGTGGCTTAAGGCATATAGTGATATATGTTTTAGATAGATGACCGTCTTAAATGACAAAACTCGGCTTACAGACTGACTGACTACATAAAAAATAAATCCCCCGTATATCGGGGGATTTTTTGATTTCTATAAACATTTATCTTTAGAGCAATCCTTTGCATAGGGACAGCCAATACACTTTTGCCCTTTTTTCTTGGCTCCGTATATATAAAGAATAGCTGATGCTAAAATAAGCAGTATTATAATAATTGCCATAAAAGTTTTCATAAAAATTACCTCTTAGAGAGATTTTTTGGTTTAACACACATATAGGTTATTACACCTGCCATAGATAAAACCGCAATAAGACCCGGAAGAAAGCCGTTTCCAAGGTTACCGACTGTTACAAGAGTTCCAATCTGGTAAACAAGGAATCCGATGGTGTATCCAACTGCAAGCTGAAGTCCAATACCGCCAAAGAGCCATTTTTTACTCTTCATTTCAGAGTTCATAGCGCCGATTGCCGCAAAACAGGGCGGTGTGAAAAGATTAAACATAAGATATGCAAGAGCCGCCGCCTTTGTTATTGCGAAAACCGTTGCAGCCTCGGAGCCTGCCCCTTCTAAAAGAGCGAGTTCTTCTGTATCAATTAAATTATTAAGTCCGACAAAGCAAACCGCCAATGTTCCAACAACATTTTCCTTTGCTATAAACCCTGTAATTGCCGCTGCTGCAAGTTGCCAGGAAAGGACCCCCACAACAGGTATAAGTAAATATGAAAATGGGTGAGCAATTGATGCAAGAATTGATGAATCGGCACTCTGGGCCACTGTGAAATCCCAGGTAAATGTTTGCATAATCTGGACTGCCGTATTGCAAACAAGGATAATTGTTGCCGCCTTAACTATGTATGCCCAGCCTCGGTTACACATAGAGCCAAATGCTCTTTTAAGGCTTGGAATTTTATATTCGGGGAGTTCAATAATAAAATAAGAATTCTTAGGCTTATGCCCCGCAATTCTATTAACAAGCAATGCCCCAATCCAGATAAGGATAATCCCTGCAAAATACATAAGTGTTCCAACCCAGGAGGCATCTTCGAAAAATGCACCTGCGAATAATGCGATAACAGGGAGCTTTGCTCCGCAGGGCATAAACGGCGCAAGCATAGCTGTTGCCCGTCTTTCACGCTCATTATGTATCGTTCTGCAAGCCATTATTCCTGGGATTGAACATCCTGTTGCTATAACAAAAGGAATAACGGATTTGCCTGAAAGACCAACCTTTTTGAAAATCGGGTCAAGAATAACGGAAACCCTTGCCATATATCCGCAATCCTCCAAAAGAGCAATAAGGAAATACATAACCATAACAAGAGGTAAAAATCCAATAACAGCAATAGCCCCGCCA
>JAZRTD010000189.1:0-3597 GCA_045651845.1 Clostridia bacterium
AAAACAAATAAAAACACACCAAGTATTATATATCTGTGTCTCACATTTCTATTTTCCAATCTTTTCACCCTTTTTCATCATACAGTCTTTTAAATAAATTATTTAACGGAATATAAATTATTAACATAAGAAAGCCATTATAAACTGCCTCAACTCCGATAACAAACATTTTATGAACAATTCCCGTAACAGGAGAAAACAACGAATTTATAAATTCTGCAAAAATTGTCCACACTGCAACACAAATAAATGATAAAACCGCATTACTTCTTCTTATCATATTTTCACAAAATAAAACGGTGAAGAAGCAAATAAACATAAAAATAATTCCGTTTAGTCCAAAATTTTTCCCAACAATAATGTCATTAAGCAATCCATATATAAAACCAAGCCAAATCGCCTCTTTCTGCGGAATAAAAAAACCAGCAAAAACTATATAAATCAAAAACAAATTCGGCTTAACACCAAAAACTTCAAGCACCGCAAACAGTGTTGAAGAAAGCATCAAAGCGATAAGTAAATATCCTGTGTGAAGCGTTGCTTTCATATATAATCATTCCTTATTCTTCCCTATTATTCACCGTGCTGCGAATAACCATAACTTTTGAAACCTTTTCAATATCAACAGAAATTTCAACTATTGCATATCTGGATATGCCTTGGATTTCAGGTTTTATTTCAATAACTTTACCAATCTCAATTCCTTTGGGATAAACACCGCCAAGTCCTGATGTTTCAAGATAATCTCCAACAACAATATCGTTGTTCTTTGATATAAATGAAAGTCTGCAGCTTCCTTTTTCAGAAAGTGAAGCATCTCCCTCTACAACGCCTAAATCCCCCGAGCGGATAATTCTGGCGCCAACACTATGTCCTGAATCAGTAACAGCTGTAACTTTTGCCCAGGTGGAACCAATATCGCTTATTCTTCCAACCAGAACATTTTCGGCAGTAATAACCCCTTGCCCGATTTTAAGTCCGTCCGCACTTCCCTTATCAATCACAAATCCTTCATACCAGTTTGATGAGTTTCTTGACACAACCTCTGCTGCAGTAAGTTCAAGTTCCGGATACGCTTCAGACAATGAGAGCATTGAGCGAAGCTCGCTGTTTTCACGGCTTGCTTGTTCAAATTTCTGCTTATCCGTTTGAAGCATCAAATTTTCAGACTTAAGCTTTTTATTTTCAGCTTTAATTTTGTCCATATCTTCAAAATAGCCAAAGAAATCAGTAACCTTTCTTCCTACCCAAGTACAGGCATTCTGGATTGGTGTTATTGTAACCATCGCAACATTTCCAATAAAAGTCGACTTTGTTTTTGTTGCATTTATAACCCCTGCCATAACCCCTGTTGCTACTGTTATAGTAAGAAGAATAATAAAAATTTTATTACTAAAAACTTTTTTCATTTAAAATCGCTCCAAGCAAGTACTATTCCCCAAGAAATATTTCCTTCATTTTTTTAACATCAACTGCCGCTCTTCCTGTGCCGAGAGCAACACAATTAAGCGGATCTTCTGCAATATAAACAGGAATATCTATGTTTTTATTTATAAGCATACCAAGACCTTTAAGAGTTGCACCGCCGCCTGATAAAACAATTCCTGTTTCATATATATCTGCCGCAAGTTCCGGCGGAGTTTTTTCAAGAACAGATTTAATTCCGTCAATTATAATTTCAAGACTTTCAGAAATTGCCTCTCTTATTTCCGCTGAACTAACAGTTATGTTTTTAGGAAGTCCTGAAACACTGTCACGGCCGTGAACCTCCATAGTCATCTCATCTTTAAGGGGGCAAGCGGAACCTATCTGGATTTTAACTTCCTCCGCTGTAATTGCTCCAAGACTTAAATTATATTTCTTTTTCATATATGAAATGATGTCTTCATCAAAACTATTTCCTGCAGTCTTAACAGAATTAGAAACAACAATTCCTCCAAGAGAAATAACAGCAATTTCCGTAACGCCTCCGCCGATATCAACAATCATTGAGCCCACAGGTCTTGAAACCTCTATTCCTGCCCCGATTGCAGCAGCCATAGGTTCTTCAAGCAAGAACACCTCTTTTGCCCCTGCCGCAATTCCTGCCTCTCTTATAGCTCTTTTCTCCACCTCGGACACACAAGCCGGGATTGCCATAACAACTCTCGGGCGGAAAAATGAATTTTTTGTTACCTTTTTTATAAAAGCTTTAAGCATTGATACCGTTGTATCAAAATTTGCAATAACTCCTTCCTTAACCGGTGTTATTGCACAAAGATTTCTATGGGTTCTGCCAAGCATTTCTTTAGCTTCGCTTCCAACCGCCGTAACCCTTCCGTCTGTTTCATTTATCGCAACAACAGAAGGCTCTGAAAGGATTATAGTATCCTTTTGACTTATAGTTGTATTAGATGTTCCAAGATCAATTCCGATTTCCAATGACATAGTTATCACTCTTTCTTAAAAATTTATATTTATATCATAAAAGAGACATATTGAATTCCTCTTTTAATAATTTACATATTCTTTCAACGGGAAGTCCAACAATGTTGAAGTAATCCCCGTGAATTTCCTCAACAAACATTGATGCACGGAGCTGAATTCCGTAAGCCCCTGCCTTATCATCGGGCTCTCCTGTCTCGATATATCCGTCAATTTCTTCTTCGTCAAGCTGTCTGAACTTCACTTTTGTTTCAGCAAATCCCGACACTTCTTTCCCTGTTTCTTTATCTAAAATGCAGTACCCCGTAAGAACAAGATGTGTATTTCCGCTTAACATATTGAGCATACGCTTTGCATCCTTGTTATCTTTAGGCTTTCCCATTATAAAACCATCACAAACAACCATTGTATCTGCGGTTATGATAATGGCATCCTCGGGGCATTTTTCATTCCCCGACACCTGACGATTCTTTTGAATTGCAAGTGACTTAACAATTTCGGGAAATGACATATTTTCATCTATGATTTCCTCACCGTCTGCAGTCAAAATTTCAAACTTAATCCCTGCATTTTGGAGAAGCTCTTTTCGTCTTGGCGACTTTGAGCCAAGAATTATCTTTCTCATATTTTTATCAATCCTGCCTTTTTACAAAATAACTGTGAAACATATCCCGTAAGTATACCTCCGATAGTCCCGATGATTGTCAGAACAGGAAAATAATAAAACAAACTCAGGCTTTTAAAGACTACTGTTGCAACTAAAATTTGCATAAGGTTATGAAAAAATGCACCAATAATACTTATTCCTATAATCGAAAGTTTTGGATAAAACATTCTCTTTGCTCCGCACATAGCCATAACACTCACCGTTGCACTGCAAACGCTATACGGAATCGTGCTTACTCCTCCATAGAGTATACTCCCCAAAAACGCCCGAAGCACAGAAACCAGCAGTGCATTTCCGCTACCGATTACAAACATATCAATCAGGGAAACAATATTAGCAATCCCGATTTTTCCGCCGGGGATCGCAAAAACATTAAGCATCCCCTCAACAATTTGCAAAACCGTGCCGACAGCAACCAAAAAAGCTGTTATAACTATCTTTTTTGAGACAGTCAATTTAGATTTTTCATTAAATTCCATCAATAGGTCACCTTATCAACCTTATCC
>JAZRTD010000190.1:0-2603 GCA_045651845.1 Clostridia bacterium
AGACTTTTTTGGAAATTTTATAAAAAGCTATGTAAAAGAGAAATTTCTTCCTTATTATATATAAGATTTTTTATGTAACTTAATTGTAATATCTTTTTTTGAAAATTGTATTGACTTTATTTTTCCAAATGATATAATGCAAGTGTGAGCAAAAAACATAATGGTTGCAGAGCTTAGGGGGATTTGATATGAAAAATCCGAAAGAAAGTAATTTAGAAGAAATTATTAATGAAGAAGTACGGGAAGATAGGGAGCGTCGGAAAAATCCTATTCCCGATTATGAACATTTTTTTGATGATTCAGAGGATGAAGGGGAAAGAAAGGGCCTTTCCTTTACCTTTAAGCTTTTAAGAAAATATTGGTTTAAAATGCTTATTTCGCAGATTTTGTTTATTATAAAGCATAGTCCTGTGTGGCTTATTCCTATAGTAACATCTGAAATTGTGACCATTGTTACTGAGGCCAATAATCGTGAGAATGCCGTAAGAGATATTATTATATGGGTTATTGTTCTCGGAATAATGATTCTGCAGAATATCCCCACACACATCTGGTATGAAAAATATACAAATAAAGTGCTTCGCAACATTGGTGCAGGACTTCGTTGTTCTCTTATAAGAAAGCTCCAGCATCTTTCCGTGACATATCATAAAGAAATGGAATCAGGGCGTATTCAATCCAAGTTTATGCGTGATATAGAGGCGATTGAGACTTTTAATTTAAGATTTATCAAACATATTATCCCAAGTATTATCGGCGTTATAATAGCAATAACCGTTTCGGCGTGTAAGAGCGGGTGGGTAACTCTTTTCTTTCTTGCGGTTATTCCTGTCAACATTTTTCTTGTTTACAGTTTTCGTAAGCAAGTAAGAAAAACCAACAGAGAATACAGAATTGAAACAGAAAGCGTTTCGGCTAAAGTTGCAAGTATGATTGAAATGATTCCTGTTACCAAGGCGCACGGTCTTGAGGAGGAAGAAATATCAGTTCTTGAAAATAAAATAAGACAGCTTCGCAACCGCGGGTTGGATTTGGACAGAACAAGTGCATATTTCGGTTCTGTCACCTGGGTAACCAGCCAGATTTTAAGTACGATATGCCTTGTTTTTTCTGCATTTCTTGCCCTTAAGGGAATGATACACGTGGGAGATATTGTGTTATTTAAGACGTATTTCACGACAATAAGCAGTGAGGCTCAGGCTCTTATAAACTTCTATCCCGAAATAACAAAAGGAGCGGAGTCTTTACATTCGGTTTCAGAAATTATGCTTTCCCGCGATGTTGAGGATAATTCGGGCAAGATTCCTATAAAGTATGTTCACGGAACAGTTCAGTTTGAGAATGTTTCCTACTGCTATCCCGGCGGAGAAAAGGATACCATAAAAGACTTTTCGCTAAATGTTGAACCCGGTGAATGTATTGCTTTTGTTGGAGCATCGGGGTCGGGAAAATCAACGGCGATGAATATGATAATAGGCTTTTTAAAGACAAACCGCGGAGTTCTTAAAATTGACGGTAAGCCTATTAATGAAATAAACCTTAACCAATACCGTCAGTTTATTTCAGTTGTTCCGCAAAACAGTATTTTATTCACGGGAACAATAAGGGATAATATAACTTACGGAATGAGCGGATATTCCCAAAAACGTCTTGAAGAAGTCGTTGAGATGGCAAACATTAATGAATTTTTACACACATTGTCCAAAGGTCTTGATACAATGATTGGCGAACACGGAGATAAGCTCTCCGGCGGACAGCGTCAGAGAATTTCAATAGCCAGAGCGCTTATGCGGGACCCGAAAATACTTATTCTTGACGAAGCAACCTCAGCTCTTGATAATATTTCGGAATATCACGTTCAAAAGGCCATTTCAAGCCTTATAAAAGGCAGAACAACATTCATTGTTGCTCACAGACTTTCAACAATCCGAGATGCAGACAGAATAGTTGTCCTTGACGAGGGAAGATGTGTTGAGGTTGGGACATTTGATGAGCTTATGGCTAAAAAAGGCAAATTCTATGAGCTTAAGTCACTCAACGATATGACAAGCAAGGAAAATTGATTGGATTTTTTCCAATCTTTTCGGTATACTAAAAGTAATACTTAAAAAATTAAATTTAAGGAGAAGAATATGAAAAAATTATTATCACTCATTTTGACAATGACAATTGCAATGGCATTTGTTGCCTGCAAAAAAGACGAAGTAAAAGAACCTCAAAAGGATGAAATCAACACAGAGGAAGAGATTATTGAGGAAACTATAGAAACCGAGCAGGACAAGACTGAAACTGAAGATAAAAAGCCAAGCGAAGAGAAACCTGCGGAGAATAAGCCTGATAAAAAGCCTGAAGAAAATAAGCCTCAGGACAAGCCTCAGGAGGTTAAACCTGAACAAAAGCCTGAAGAAAAGCCCGAAGAAAATAAGCCTCAGGACCCTCCTGCAGTAGCAGAAAAAACTCTGGGGAATACACTTTTAGCAGACTTTAAGGCAAAGGCAAAAGAGGGAAAAAGTGCGGAAACTATCGCAAATGAACTTCTTACTAACCCTGCAATTTTATTTGGCGGGGCAACAAATCCTGTGGCACCTGGAGACTATCTCCCC
>JAZRTD010000191.1:0-1360 GCA_045651845.1 Clostridia bacterium
ACAAAGCTGAACTCAGGTGTATATCGAAGGTCTATTCTGTGTCCTATCTCTTTACGGATAAAACCTGCCGCACCTTTTAAGGCATCTATTGCCCCTTTTTTCGCTTTTTCATCACCAAACACACTTATATAAGCCTTGGCAAATCTTAAATCCTTTGTAACTGATACATTCACAACAGACACCATACTTGAGTTAAGTCTTGGGTCCTTAAGCTCCCATACAATAAGGCTCAATTCCTTTTTTACTTCTTCGGAAATTCTGTCAATTCTGTTATATGCTCCCATTTTTACCTCCCTTGGTATTAGTCGGGCATAACCTGCTCCATAACATAAGCTTCGATAACATCTCCGTCTTTAATGTCGTTGAACTTATCAATGCTTACACCGCATTCATAGCCCGAAGCAACTTCCTTAACATCGTCTTTAAATCTCTTGAGTGAGCCAAGCTCGCCCTCATGGATAACTATACCGTCACGAACAACACGGACAAGGCTGTTTCTGTTTACCTTACCGTCAGTAACATAAGCACCGCCGATTGTTCCAACACCCGAAACCTTAAAGGTTGTTCTGATTTCGATATGACCTGTAACGCTTTCACGGAATTTCGGTGCAAGCATACCCTTCATTGCCGCTTCGATATCTTCGATAGCATCATAGATAACACGGTAAAGTCTTATATCGATTTCATTGTCCTCCGCAGAAATAACTGCACCGGGGGTTGGTCTTACATTAAAGCCAACAATAATCGCATTTGATGCACTTGCAAGCATAACATCAGACTCGGTTACCGCACCAACCGCACCGTGGATAACATTAACCTTAACCTCTTCGTTTGTTATTCTCTCTAAGGACTGGCGAACAGCCTCAACAGACCCCTGAACATCGGCTTTAACGATAATATCAAGAGTTTTCATCTTGCCATCTTCAATATGCTCAAAGAGGTTTTCAAGAGAAACTGCCTTCTTGGCATTTTGAGCATCTTGTTTCGCCTTGAACTTTCTCGCCTCAACAACCTCGCGGGCTTTTCTTTCGTCAGATACAACATAGAATGTATCCCCGCCTTCAGGAACCTCGGAAAGACCTAAAATCTCAACAGGAATTGAAGGCTTTGCTTTCTTAATCTGCTTACCCTTGTCATCCATCATAGCACGGACTCTTCCAAGGGAAGTTCCTGCAACTATGAAGTCACCCGCATTAAGAGTTCCGTTCTGAACAAGAATACTTGCAATAACACCTCTGCCCTTATCAAGTCTTGCCTCGATAACTGTTCCTTTTGCCAAGCGGTCAGGGTTGGCCTTAAGCTCTTTCATTTCAGCAACAAGTAAAACCATATCAAGAAGAGTATCTATATTCTGATTCTG
>JAZRTD010000192.1:0-1194 GCA_045651845.1 Clostridia bacterium
ATAACCCAGTACACAGATTTAAACGGTGTGCCGACTTATGATATTCAGTATAATCCAAACGGCTCTGCGTTTGCTATTGAGGGTATCTGTTCCCCTGACGGAAGAGTTTTGGGTAAAATGGGACACTCAGAAAGAGTTGGATCAGGGCTTTACAAGAATGTTGAAGGCAAATACGAAATGGGTATGTTTGACTCAGCTGTTGAATATTTTAAGTAATTGGAGGCTTGGGAAATGAAAACTGATATCGAGATTGCACAAAGTGCAAAAATGGAAAACATAACCGAGATTGCGAAGACAGCAGGAATTAACAGTAAATATATCGAGCAATACGGGAACTTTAAAGCGAAAATCGATTTATCTTTGCTTAAGGAGAGCGAAAGAAAAGACGGAAAGCTTGTTTTGGTTACTGCGATAACCCCAACTCCTGCAGGAGAGGGGAAAACAACAACCACAATCGGACTTGCTGACGGAATGAAGAAAATCGGCAAGAATGTTATGGTTGCCCTCCGTGAGCCGTCACTTGGTCCCGTTTTCGGGATTAAGGGCGGTGCGGCAGGCGGCGGCTATGCACAGGTTGTTCCAATGGAGGATATAAATCTCCATTTTACAGGGGATTTTCACGCAATCGGTGCGGCAAATAATTTGCTGGCCGCGCTCCTTGATAACCATATTCATCAGGGAAATGCCCTGGGCATTGACCAGAGAAAAATAACCTGGAAACGCTGTGTTGATATGAATGACAGACAGCTCCGCTTTGTTGTTGACGGTCTTGGCGGAAAGGTAAACGGCGTTCCCCGTGAGGACGGCTATGATATAACTGTTGCATCTGAAATTATGGCAATCCTTTGCCTTGCAGGCTCCATAACCGACCTTAAGGAAAGACTTTCGAGAATTGTCGTGGGATATACCTTTGACGATAAGCCAGTCACTGCAGGACAGCTCAATGCGGCAGGGGCAATGACAGCACTCTTAAAGGATGCCTTAAAACCAAACTTAGTTCAGACATTAGAGGGAACACCTGCTCTTGTTCACGGCGGACCTTTTGCAAATATTGCTCACGGCTGTAACTCTGTTCTTGCAACAAAAATGGCACTTAAATTGGGTGATTATGCAATAACAGAGGCAGGGTTTGGTGCGGATTTGGGCGCTGAAAAGTTCCTGGATATTAAGTGCAGATATGCAAATCTCAAGCCG
>JAZRTD010000193.1:0-1146 GCA_045651845.1 Clostridia bacterium
AATGTCGGATATTTTGAGCAGGAGGAAAGCGCATCGGATAAAACAGCACTTCAGGAATTCTGGGACGAATTTCCGTCGCTTACAAATGCAGAAGCGAGAGCCGCTCTTGCCAGATGCGGGCTGACAACAGAGCATATAACAACACAGATGAGAGTTTTATCGGGCGGAGAAAATGCGAAAGTCAGACTTTGTAAGATAATGCAAAATCCGGTTAATGTTCTTGTTCTTGACGAACCGACAAACCATCTTGATATTGCAGCAAAGGAAGAGCTTGCAAAGGCAATTAAGGAATTTCGGGGCACGGTATTGCTTGTATGCCACGAAAGCGAGTTTTATACGGGAATTGTTGATGAAATCTGGGATGTTTCTGAGTGGAGCACCAAAATATTGTAAAATCATCCAAATTATTCGTCTTAGGCGGATAATTTGGATGATTTTTTATTATAATTGTTTTATTATATTAAATTTTTGGAACAATATGAAGTATAGGAGATATTATGAAAAGAATTGACGCTACAGTTATAAAGGAAACTAAATATGTTGCTGTGTTTGTAACCATTTTGAGTGCGGTTATGCAGGCAATATTTTTGGTAATCGGGAAATGGGATTACACGGTTTTACTCGGCAACCTTTTAAGCGGAGTTGCTGGGGTAATTAATTTTTTTCTTATGGGAGTGACGGTTCAAAAAGCAGTTTTGAAAGACGTTAAGGACGCGAAAGCGGCAATGAAGGTTTCTAAGACTTACAGAACCCTCTTTCTGGCGGTTGTTCTTGTAATCGGATTTACAGCTCCCTGCTTTAATAAATGGGCGACGCTTATGGCAATTCTATTCCCCAGGATTGCAGTTGGGTTTCGTGCAGTTATTAAGAGATAAGATACGGCTTAATGTGAGGTGGATAACACTTGAATAAAAAAAGCAAAGAATTTATTGCACTTGATATTATATATATCTGTATGATGATTTTGCCTGTTCTGTTTGGCATTGTTATTAAGGTCTTGACTGCTCCCCTTAGCGAGGGAATACAGATTTCAGGTGCGAGAATTTATTATACACACTCTGCCCCGTTGCAGGATTTAATTATCACAGAGGCGCAGATTAATTCCTGGATTGTTATGATTTCAATTATGGGACTGTGTCTATATCT
>JAZRTD010000194.1:0-1496 GCA_045651845.1 Clostridia bacterium
CCTGCAAGGAGAAGCTTTTTGGTAAAATCATAAGCGGGAACTGTTCCGCCCATAGCCTCAACAACCGCCTCAACTTCAGGGTCGTTTAAAATATCCTCAAAGTTTTTGGTAAAGCATTTATAAGGGCTGTCGGGAAAATCACGAAGGTCCAAAATATATTTAACTTCGATTGTTTCGCCTGCTTTTTTTGCAATATTTTCAGCGTTTGAAATAAGAAGCTCGCCAACGCCGCCGCCAACAACGCCAAAACCCATAATTGCAACTTTCATTGGTAAATCATTCCTTTCTCAAAAGGTTAGAACTTATTTATAACTATGCCTGTTACGAGTTTAGGCCAGAAATATGTGGATTTCTGTGGCATTTTCTCGTTGGCAAGGGAAATTTCCTTAATGTCTGACACATTGGTTGCATTGATTAAGAATGAACACTGATATTCACCGCTCTGTACCTTTTCAATTGCCTCTTTTGCATCTCTTGTATATGAAAGGTTTTTCTGGTTAGCCATATTATTCTGGTCAATACCCATAAATCTCTCTAAAACAAGAGTGTGAAGAAGGGTTACATCAAGGTTTTTATACGCCGACGATTTATCGGTTATATAATTATCAATGGCATTTTTATTTTTAAGCTCAAAACGATAATAATAATCCTTGCCTGTATAGAGTGCAAAGCATTTTTCGTCTGTAACAGAGCTTATGCGGTTTATGATAATGTCGGAATATTCGCCGTCAGTTAAATGAACCTTTGAAACGGTGAAATCCTCTGTTAAATATCCAACCAAAGTATTTTCATCAAAATCAGGAAGATTTCTAATCATTCTGTGTGTCGGGAACACCAAAAGCCCGTTATCGTTCATTGATGTAAGCATCATCATAACATAATCATAAGGGGCATCCACAGCATCGGGATTTTCCTCACGCTTTGCATTTCGGAATCTAAGAGCCGTTTCGTATCTGTGATGTCCGTCCGCTATAAATAACTGTTTATCTTTAAACTTTTCGGTAATCTGCGTCGTTTTTTCTTCGTCGGTTATAATCCATAAATTCTGCTTGATGCCGTCTGCCACAAAGGAAACGTCAGGCTCGCCTTTTGAATAAAGGTTAATAAGCCCTTCAACAGATGAATCCTCGTCAAGGAAAAGCGAATATATCTGGCTCATATTGGCATCAGTTGTACTCATAAGGTTAAAGCGGTCTGCTTTTGCCTTTGAAAGGGTTTCCTCATGGGGAAGAACAACTTTATTTTCAAATTCCTCAATTTTAACCGCTGAAATTATCCCTTTAAGGGAAATCGGAGTTTCATTATACTGGAAAACCTGTTCATAAATGTAAAAAGCAGGCTTATCCTCTCTTTTTAAAACACCCTTTTCAATCCAGGAAGCAAATTCCGCTCCTGCTCTTAAATATTTATTATTTTCCTCATTGTCCCCGTCCTGCTCTTTTGCAAAATCCACACGGACAATATTATATTCACTTTTTTCATAAAGAGCGTCCTGC
>JAZRTD010000195.1:0-1931 GCA_045651845.1 Clostridia bacterium
CATTATCACCTTGGACAACAGATGCAGAAACTGTTAAATACGAAAGAGACCTTATAGACAAGAACAGAAACATTGATGTTAAGAACCTTGAAAACTATAATAACTTTGTTACAACAGGTAAGGTTGATGGCAAGACAGTAGAAATTCAGCCGGAAGAACCAATCTGTACTCAGGAACTTTACGGTATCCTTGACAAGGTTGTTCAGGAAGTATTAACAAACAAAGACGCTGATTGTGCAAAGCTTATTAAGGAAGCTTGCGAAGACTTCCAGCGCGACTATCTTGACTTTGCTTAATATTTTACATTGTTAAGATATCTGATAAATTTATAATAAAAAACACCATTGTCATATTGACAATGGTGTTTTTATTACTTAAGAAAGAATTATTACGAATTAATTTGTATATTACTGCAAAACTCGTTCATCTGTATATAACAATCCTCTTTGTTAACAAGTTTATCGTTAACATAAAAGTCCTTAATCAGAATATTGGATGACTGATGCTCTTCATCATGTCCGCCGAAAATAAGTTTTATTTTTTGTCTGCCGTACAAATGTATATTTTCAAATGTTATATCTCTGTTCTTTCCTCTTCTTCCTCCGCCTGCTGAATACTCGTGATGGAACTTAACAACCGAGCCCATAAGGAATGGAGAGTGATCAGGATTTTCATTTACGTACTTATGGGAATCACTGTTTTGCAACGCTGGCATCTGCAAAACGTCGTCATATTCAATATTTATGTTTCTGTAAACAATATCGTGAACATCCGCATAATCAACATTCATACAGTCAAGCACAACGCCTGTAACGTGAATAATATCGCAATCCTCAAATAAAATATCGCAAATTTCCTCTGCACGTGTTTCCGCACCTATCTCAAGGGATTTTCCCCAATCGTTCCATATAACACAGTTCTTAACATTAACATTTTTAAACACATCATAGCTTTTGCCGTTTCTATACATCGCCTCGTGAACAGCTTTTTCAACATCACCTTCATAGTAGCAATCAAAGCCCTTAACGCATATTGAATCGTCAAATGTTCTTATGAAACAATTATTAATATCAACATTTATACAGTTGTGCATATCAATTCCATCAGAATTATATCTCCAGCAACCGATTATTTTAACATTGCCAATATCAATATTTTCACAGCCAATCGGTCTTATGTTGTAAACCAACGAATCCCTGATGGTAATACCCTCAATTTTAATATTATTACAGTATTCAAGCTGAACTGTATGTATACGAACAGCATTATTTACCGCTGAATCGTTATTTTCTTCATTCGCCTCAAACAATATTTTTTCCTTATTGTGGCTATTGTCAAGAATACCTCTTCCCAATATTTTAATATTGTCAGCATCTATTGCCTCAACACAAGCGTATACAACCGCACCCTCATCAAGGAAAAGGGTCTGATTGCTTTTAAGAGTTATGGTGCCCGCCTCGTGAATACCTTCACCGTAATATATAACGTTTTCGTCGTTTTTGTCAATTTCATAACTGCTTACGGGGTCTGCAAATATATGAAGTGCATTCCCTCTTCCATAAGGCTCAACTGTAGAATAAGAAGGCTTTTCAAGGGTGAATAAGATTCTTCCATCATCCGTAACCTCAGGGGTTATTCCAAGTGAAGCAGGTCTTATAACAACCTTATCAAAAGGCTTTTTAGGCTTAATTTCAAAGGATACCGCCTCGTCTGTTTCAAAGGACAAAAAATTAATTAATTCTGTCTGGTCAAGAGTTCTTTGATGGCCAGGCCAGCGCCTGTTAAAGGGGACCGCTGACACTCTCGCCGTGTTGAGAGCCACTTTCTCTCCGTTAATTTTTACTTCATAACCCTCATAACTTAATTCAGTCTGTGTCACAGGATATACTTTTAAACTCATAATTTACCTCCCTAAAAACTTTGTAAAAATT
>JAZRTD010000196.1:0-1478 GCA_045651845.1 Clostridia bacterium
TCAGGCAGGCAGAACTCTTGACACTATTACAAGAGAAGTATTAAACGGCGGAAGCTGTGTTCTTTTCGGAAACTCAAAAACAATCAACGCAAGGCACCTTTTAAACGGCGGAGACGAAAACCCTGATAATAACACATACCTCAATATGGATGCTGTTAACCTCGCTGTCCGTATTCTTAAGAAAAACCTTGCAAAGAAGATTAACGGCTCTTATGTTGCAATTATTCATCCTGATATTTCTTATGATATTATGAATGATAAGCGCTGGATTGATGTTAAGACCTATGCTGACCCTGAAGGAATTTACGAAGGAGAAATCGGCAAAATCGGCGGTGTTCGTTTTGTTGAAACAACAGAGGCTAAAATCTTCACAGCAGAAGATTTGACAGCTTCAAGCAGAACACTTACTGTTAAGAGCGTTGACGGTGCCAAAATTACAGTTAATGAGGCTCTTACGGCTTCCGATATTGAAAAGATTGCGGGAAGAGCTGTTTTAGTCGGTGTTGCAAAATACAATGTTGTTTCTGCAACAGCAAACTCAATTACAGTTGAGGAAGAGGTTAATGCAGAAGCCGGGACAGTTATTTACCCCGGAGAAGCAGGCGCAAAGGGAAGAGCGGTATATTCAACACTTATTCTCGGAGCGGATGCTTATGGCGTTACAGAGGTTGAAGGCGGCGGCCTTGAGATTATTGTTAAGCAGCTTGGCAGTGCAGGAAGCGGCGACCCTCTTAATCACAGAGCGACAGTTGGCTGGAAGGGTGTTAAGACTGCAGAAAGATTAGTTGAGGGTTATATGGTCAGAATTGAGACCGCATCAACCTTTGACGGAGAAGCAAACTAAAATTTTAAAATAAGGAGGAATAAAAATGGCAAAGGATAAAGATGAAAAGCTTAATGGTATCCCGGAGGGAGAACCGATAAACGAAAGTTCTGATACTGAAAAAAAGATTGAAAAGCTTTTAAAGGATGCAGAGGCAAAGGCGGAAGAAATTGTCGCAAATGCCTTAAAAAAAGTATCTGAAATTGAAAAGGACAATGGCCTTGGCGATACGGAAGGAAACATTCCTTATGAAAAACGCCCGGAGGTTAAAGCCGAAATTGAGAGGATGGAGAAAGGCATTGTCTATGAGGCTTTTAAGGATAACGATAAATACAAGGATGATATTTTTGTTTCCGTCGGGAATGAAAATGTTAATATCCAAAGAGGGAAAAAGGTTATTCTTAAGAGAAAGTTTGCCGAAGTTGTTAATTTTGGAAGAAAAGCGGATTTAAAGACTGCGGAAATGATTGACGGCTTGGAAAAAACAAGAACTCAATATAATTAATTAAACATAAGAAACGGCGGAGATGGGGAACACTCTTTTTTTCGCCGTTTTTTTTATAAAGGAGATAAAATGAAAACACTTAATATAAATGTTTCATCTTCAGAGGTTGTAAAAACGGGTAATTTTTCCTTAATTCAGTATGAGGTTAAT
>JAZRTD010000197.1:0-3097 GCA_045651845.1 Clostridia bacterium
GAACGAGAATTAAGGATAAAAAAGAAAAAGCCGCAAAATTTGCCCAGAGAAGCTTTGAGGAAATAGAAAAACTTGACATATAATAAAATGCCACCTTGAAGGTGGCATTTTATTATATAAAGAAATTATACTAATTTTTGAGACTGTGGATCGGTGCAGGAATTCTTCCGCCTCTGTTGATAAAGTCAACGCTTGAAAATTCGTGAACAGGCATAATCGGTGCTTCGCCTAAAAGTCCGCCGAATTCAACTGTTTCGCCAACTTTTTTGCCAACCGCAGGAATAATTCTTACCGCCGTTGTTTTCTGGTTTATCATACCGATTGCCATTTCGTCGGCAATTATTGCTGAAATAGTTTCTGCTGTTGTATCCCCTGGAATTGCTATCATATCAAGACCAACCGAGCAAACACAGGTCATAGCCTCAAGCTTATCCAAAGTGAGGGCACCGCATTTTGCCGCAGCAATCATTCCTGCATCCTCGCTGACAGGAATAAATGCACCGCTAAGACCCCCAACATAGCCCGACGCCATAATTCCGCCTTTTTTAACTGCATCGTTTAAGAGAGCAAGTGCGGCGGTTGTTCCGTGAGTTCCGCATTTTTCAAGACCCATTTCCTCAAGAATATAGGCAACGCTGTCACCGATTTCAGGAGTCGGAGCTAAAGACAAGTCAACAATTCCAAACGGAACATTAAGTCTTTTTGACGCTTCTTGTGCAACAAGCTGACCCATTCTCGTAATTTTAAAAGCGGTTTTCTTTATGGTATTTGCAACAACCCCAAAGTCCGCTCCGCGAACCTGTTCCAAGGCACTTTTAACAACGCCCGGTCCGCTTACGCCAACATTTATAACGCAATCACCCTCGCCCACGCCATGGAAAGCGCCTGCCATAAACGGATTATCCTCAACAGCATTTGCAAAAACAACAAACTTTGCACAGCCGAATGAATCTCTTTCTGCCGTAAGCTCTGCAGATTTTTTGATAATCTGACCGATTTTCTTTACAGCATCCATATTTATTCCGGCCTTTGTTGTTGCAACACCAACAGAGGAACACACTCTTTCAGTTGTTGCAAGAGCCTCCGGAATGGAATTAATAAGAATTTCATCACCTTTTGAAAAGCCTTTATGAACAAGAGCGGAAAATCCGCCTATAAAGTTTACACCTGTGGTATCTGCCGCACGGTCAAGAGCCTTTGCAAAACATACATAGTCTTTAGCATCGCTTGCCCCTGCAACCATAGCAATCGGTGTAACAGAAATTCTCTTGTTAATAATGGGAATACCAAGCTCATCACCGATATTATTTCCCGTTTCAACAAGCTTTTGGGCGTAACGGGTTATTTTATCATAAATCTTGTCGCAAGCCTTATCAGCAGACGAATCAACACAATCAAGAAGCGAAATTCCCATTGTTATCGTTCTGATATCAAGATGTTCATCCTTAATCATTTTTATAGTTTCAAAAATTTCATTTGTGTTAATCATAATGCCCTCCCACAAGAAACAAAAGCCGAAAAAATCCGACTTTTGACATTTTAAATTCTGTGCATACTTCTGAAGATTTCCTCGTGCTGAATTCTTATTTCAAGACCAAGCTCATCTCCGATTGCCGAAAGCTCTTTTGAAACATCCGCAAACTTGTTTTCAGCATCACTCATATCAACATACATAACCATTGTGAACAATTCCTGCATAATAGTCTGATTGATGTCAAGAATATTTATATTATTTTCAGATAAACAGGCACTGACTCTGGCAATTATACCTTTTCTGTCAATTCCCATAACTGTTACTATTGCTTTCATATTTTACCTCCAAATACCATTTGTTATAAAACTAACAATATAATACAACTTTTTTTAGCTAAAGTCAAGGAAATTTGCCTATTTTCCTTGAAATTTGTTTATCTTAATGTTATTATATATGTGTATTTATTTTGCAGAGGATTGGTTGTATGTTTTTACCCGTTAATAAAACCGATATGATTAAATCAGGCACTTCACAGCTTGATTTTATTCTGGTATCAGGCGATGCGTATATTGACCATAGTTCCTTTGCTCACGCGGTCATTTCCCGTGTTTTAGAGAGCCACGGATATTCCGTTGGAATTATCCCTCAACCCGATTGGCAAAGCACCGAGGATTTTTGTGTTTTAGGCGAGCCTCGTCTGGGTTTTCTTGTTTGTGCCGGAAACATTGATTCAATGGTTAATCACTATACTGCCGCAAAGAAAAGGCGGAGTCAGGATTTTTATTCCCCTGGCGGAAGAGCTGGGCTTCGTCCTGATAGGGCAACCATTGTATACTGCAACAAATTGCGTCAGGCTTTCGGGAAGAAATTCCCGATTATAATCGGCGGAATTGAGGCAAGTCTTCGCCGTTTCGCTCACTATGATTACTGGTCTGACAAGGTTCGACGGAATATTTTAACCGACAGCGGTGCTGACCTTTTGATTTACGGAATGGGCGAGCATCAAATTGTTGAAATTGCTGACTTATTAAACTGCGGTATAGGCATCAAAGATATTAAGCATATTGCTGGAACGGTTTATGAAGAAACAGAGGATAATCTTCCTGATGGATGCATTATTCTCCCATCATACGACGATGTCTTTAAAAGCAAGGAAGAATACGCCCGAGCAACTGCAATAATGCAACGAGAACAGGACTCTGTCAGAGGAAAGACACTTGCTCAAAAGGACAGTAAAAAATACATTGTTCAAAATCCGCCCTCTCCTCCTCTTTCAACCGAGGAGCTTGACGCAGTTTATGAGCTTCCCTATGAGAATACTTATCACCCTATGTATGAAAAAGACGGCGGTGTTCCTGCAATTTCAGAAATAAAGTTCAGCCTCACATCCTGTCGGGGATGCTTTGGAAATTGCAATTTCTGCGCTCTCGCTTTTCATCAGGGAAGAACTGTTACTTCAAGGAGTCACGCCTCTCTTATCCAAGAGGCAAAAAATATGATATCCTCCCCCGATTTTAAGGGATATATCCACGATGTTGGCGGACCTACTGCAAACTTCCGTTCTCCTTCTTGCAAAAAGCAGGAAAAATACCGCGTCTGCCCCGATAAGCGGTGCCTTTACCC
>JAZRTD010000198.1:0-10630 GCA_045651845.1 Clostridia bacterium
TTGAATTTTTAAACAGCAGAAATTCAGAAGAGGAAAAGGCTCTTTGCGAAAAGCTTTTTTATATTTAAAACTGTTGACACAAGGGTTTTTGTGTGATATACTACTTATTGTCGCGTATACGGCAAGCTCCGCAGATATGTATTTACTAATTTATTATGCCGGGCGGAGCGGCGGAATGGAGATTTTATATGCAAAACGGTAAGGTTAAATGGTTTAACGCTGAAAAGGGTTTTGGTTTTATCGAAACAGAAGAAGGAACAGATGTATTTGTTCATTTTTCAGCGATAGCTATGGAAGGCTACAAGACATTGGAAGAAGGCGCAGAAGTTGAATTTGAGGTTGTCGAAGGTGCTAAGGGTCCGCAGGCTGCAAATGTTGTTAAGCGTGTGTAAGATTTTTTGATATACGATAAACAAAATGTAACTTAAGCCGGCTCGATAAGATGAGCCGGCTTCTTTCTTTTTTAACTTAAGTTTTGTGTTAGATGGGATAGAAAGGGTGTAAAAAATGGATAAATTAACAAAAGCGGTAACCAAAGACGGGTTTATGAGAATATATTTTGCAAACTGCCGTGAAACCGTGGAAAAAGCGAGGGTGTATCATAATCTTTCGCCCCTTGCGTCGGCGGCATTGGGGAGAACTCTTGTTTCAGGGCATCTCCTTGGAGCTATGCTTAAAAATGAGGAAGCAACAGTTACAATTCAGGTAAAGGGCGGAGGTCCTGCCGGAATTATTCTTGCCGTGGCAGATGCCAAGGGCGGAGTCAAGGGATATATTGAAAATCCTATGGTTGATTTGCCTCTTAACAGAGTTGGTAAGCTGGATGTGGGCAGAGCTGTTGGAGTAAACGGATTTTTAAGCGTTATCCGAGACCTTAAAATGAAGGAGCCTTATATTGGACAGGTTCCGCTTCAGACAGGGGAAATCGGTGATGATATGGCATTTTATTTTGCACAGTCCGAGCAGGTTCCAAGTGTTGTTGGTCTGGGTGTACTTGTGGATAAGGATATTTCTATTGCACAGGCGGGAGGATTTATAGTTCAGGTTATGCCTGATTGTGATGAATTAAGCTTAAAACGCCTTGAAAAATCATTGGAAAATGTGAAGAGCGTAACAGATATGCTTTCTTTAGGAAAGAATAATGAAGAGCTTATTTTCGAGATTATGAAAGATTTTGAAGTTGATATTCTTGAGGAAACTGAAATTAGCTATGTGTGCGACTGCAGTAAGGAAAGAATGGAAAGAGCGATAATAAGCCTTGGCAAGGAGGAGATACAGAATATTATTGATGAACAGGGTGAAGCAGAGATAACCTGTCAGTTCTGTGACAGAAAATATCTTTTTGATAAAACTGCCCTTGAAGAATTTAAAAATAAATCAAAAAAATGAGATATAAAGAGCATAATGGAGTAAAAAAGAGCAAAATGGCAGGTAAAATGATTTAATTGCCTGTAATATGAGTTAAAGCTCTTGACTTTTAAGTTTAAAGCGAGTATAATAGTTTTTGTTGTCGCGGGTGATACTAAAGACAACGAGGATTAATGTGGGCGCATAGCTCAGCTGGGAGAGCATCTGCCTTACAAGCAGAGGGTCATAGGTTCGAGCCCTATTGTGCCCACCACATGCGGTCCGGTAGTTCAGTTGGTTAGAATGCCAGCCTGTCACGCTGGAGGTCGTGGGTTCGAACCCCATCCGGATCGCCATTTTATTTTATTCTTCATGGTGAGGCTTAAATATGCCTCTGTAGCTCAGTCGGTAGAGCAGAGGACTGAAAATCCTCGTGTCGGTGGTTCGATTCCGCCCGGAGGCACCATTTTTATATGCGGGAGTGGCTCAGTGGTAGAGCGTCACCTTGCCAAGGTGAACGTCGCGAGTTCGAATCTCGTCTTCCGCTCCAAAAGACAAAAGACGCTCAGGCGTCTTTTGTCATAAATTTTAAAATTTATCATATAATTGAATATATGGCGCCATAGCCAAGTGGTAAGGCAGAGCTCTGCAAAAGCTTTATTCTCCAGTTCAAATCTGGATGGCGCCTCCATTGAAAAAAGCGTACTGAAAATTCAGTACGCTTTTTTCGGCGATATAAATTCCTGACGGAATTTGCAATATATCATTAAATCTAAAACTATGTTTTTTTCGGCTTGTGCATTTCGCTATTTTTCTGTAAAAGTCTTATTTAAAAACTATGCAAAACAATATATTTTTACCTAAAAATAAAAAAAGTGTTGCAATCTGACGGAATTTGTTGTATACTATATCTTGTGGGAAATAATAGCATGAGTTCCACAAGATAATGTGTTTACTATATAAAGAATAAAAAGGAGGGTGCTTTATGGCAGAGGCTTGGAAAGGATTTAGCAAGAGCAAATGGACAGATGTTATTGATGTCCGTGATTTTATTCAGTCTAACTATACACCTTATGAGGGTGATGAATCGTTTTTGTGCGGTGCAACCGAAAGAACATTAACGCTTAATGATAAATATAATGAGCTTCGTAAAAAAGAACTTGAAAAGGGCGGAGTTCTTGACATAGATACTGAAACAATTTCTGCGATAACAGCTTATGAGCCGGGTTATCTTGATAAGGACAATGAAATAATTGTTGGTTTGCAGACTTCAGAACCCCTTAAAAGAAGCGTTAATCCCTTTGGCGGAATAAGAATGGTTCAGCAGGCTTGTACGGCTTATGGCTATGAAGTTTCTCCGAAAATTCTTGAAAAGTTTGAGGGGAGAACAACTCATAATGACGGGGTTTTCAAGGCTTATTCATCAGAAATGAGAAAGGTTCGTCATTCTCATATATTGACAGGTCTTCCCGATGCATACGGAAGAGGCAGAATTATTGGTGATTACCGCCGTGTTGCTCTTTACGGAACAGAGCGTCTTATTGCTGATAAAAAGGCAGATTATAATAAGCTTTCCAATCGTGATATGAGGGAAGAGGCAATCCGTAAGAGTGAGGAAATTTCAAATCAGATCAAGGCCCTCTATGACCTTAATCAAATGGCTTTAAGCTATGGTTTTGATATTTCTGCTCCTGCTAAAAATGCAAAAGAGGCAATTCAGTGGACATATTTTGCTTATCTTGCTGCAATTAAAGAACAAAACGGTGCGGCGATGTCTATCGGCAGAGTTAGTACATTCTTTGATATATACATAGAGCGCGATATTAAGAACGGAGTTTTAACTGAAGCTGAGGCGCAGGAGCTTATTGATGATTTTGTTCTTAAAATCAGAATGACAAGACAGCTTCGCACACCTGATTACAATGAGCTTTTTGCCGGCGATCCTAACTGGGCCACAGAGGCAATAGGCGGTATGGGCAGAGACGGAAGAACTCTTGTTACAAAGTCATCTTTTAGAATTTTGCATACGCTTTATAATCTGGAAGCAGCACCGGAGCCGAACTTGACGGTTCTCTGGTCAAACAGACTTCCTGAAAACTTCAAAAAATACTGTGCAAAGGTTTCTATTGATACAGACTCAATACAGTATGAAAATGACGATGTTATGCGGGACAAGTTCGGGGATGACTATGGTATTGCATGCTGTGTGTCTGCCACAGAGCTTGGAAAGCAGATGCAGTTCTTTGGTGCAAGAGCAAACCTTGCTAAAACACTTCTTCTTGCAATTAACGGAGGAAGAGAGGAGCTTGAGGGAGAGCAAATCGGACCTGAAAGCGAGCCTCTTGACGGTGTTTTGGACTATGATACAGTTATGGCTAATTTCAAGCAGTATATGAGCTGGCTTGCCCGTCTTTATGTCAACACAATGAATGTTATTCATTTTATGCATGATAAGTATGCTTATGAAAAAATCCAGATGGCTCTTATAGACAGCAATATGCGTCGCGTTATGGCTTTTGGTATTGCAGGATTTTCTGTTGTTGTTGACTCACTTTCCGCTATAAAATATGCAAAAGTTACTCCGCTAAGGGATGAGAGAGGAATTGCCGTAAACTTTGATATTGAGGGTGATTTCCCTAAATACGGCAACGATGATGACAGAGTGGACGATATTGCGGTTGAAATCTGTAATCTGTTCTCAAACGAACTTAAGAATACTCCTGCATACAGAAATGCAGAGCATACTCTTTCAATTCTTACAATAACATCTAATGTTATGTATGGAAAATATACAGGTGCAACACCTGACGGAAGACCTGCAAATCAGGCTTTTGCTCCGGGGGCCAATCCAATGCACGGCAGAGATACAATGGGTGCACTTGCATCTCTTAACTCTGTTGCAAAGCTTCCTTATGAAAAATGCCTTGACGGTATTTCGAATACTTTCACAATTACGCCAAATGCACTTGGTGAGAACAAAGACGAACAGGTTAAAAATCTTGTTAATCTTATGGATGGGTATTTTGTTCAGGGAGCACACCATTTAAACGTTAATGTTTTAAATCGTGAGCTTTTGATGGACGCATTCAAAAATCCTGAAAATTACCCCAATCTTACAATACGAGTTTCGGGATATGCTGTGCATTTTACCCGTCTTACAAGAGATAAACAGCTTGAAGTTATTTCAAGAACATTCCATGAAAAGGTGTAAATTATGCTTAAAGGCAGAGTTCATTCCATAGAAAGTATGGCGGCGGTTGACGGTCCTGGGATTCGCTTTGCGGTGTTTTTTCAAGGCTGTCCCCAAAGATGTATATATTGTCATAATCCTGACACGTGGGAAGTGCAAGGTGGAACAGAAATGACCGCTCAGGAAATCCTTAAAAAGGCAGTTAGGTTTAAGCCCTACTTCGGAAACGAGGGCGGAATAACCGTGTCGGGCGGAGAACCTTTTATGCAGGCGGAGTTCCTCATTGAATTGTTGAAAGAATGTAAAAATCAGGAAATTCATACGGCGGTTGATACCTGCGGATTTTATTTAAATGATACAGTTAAAGAAGCACTTGAATATACTGATTTGGTTATGCTTGATATTAAGCATACGGATAAAAGCATTTTTGAAGATATAACAAAACAAAGCTTTTCGCACACACACGAGTTTCTTGATTATATGAAAGAAACTCAAAAACCCCTTTGGATAAGGCAAGTTATTTTGCCAGGGTTTACAGACAGCCAAGGGCAGATTGAAAATCTTTTAAAACTTGTTGATGGTGCGAATATTGAAAAGATTGAGCTTTTGCCATACCACAGGCTTGGAATATCTAAATGGGAAGAACTGGGACTTAAATATGAAATTCCTCATATTCTTCCGCCAAGTGAGGAAACAGTGAAGGACTTGCGCAAGATAATAAACAAACACGGAATAAAAACAAATTAAATTAAAAAATACGCCACCTGATGGTGGCGTATTTTTTTACTTATAAATTAACTTGTGTAATGAATAGGGTCCTCAACCTAAATATTCTTCTAAAATTTCTGCAGCAGTTATAACAAAACGCACACAGGGACGAACTTTATAATATTCCTCAGTTCTTTTTTCGGGGACATTGTCTGTTGCTTTTTTTATTCCTTCAAGAAGTTCACGGCATATAATTGTTTCGTGCTTTTCCTTAAACTTGTCTGCAAGATGCTGAATATTTGCATAATGCTCCTTTTTACCGTCATAATCTTGGGGGGAAGAATAACCTTGTAAAATTCCCAAAATAATTGCCATTCCCGAAACAGCTCCGCAATTTTCACGAAGTCCGCCAAGTCCCCCTCCGAAGGAGGAAGAAAGTTTCATAAGAGTTTCAAAATCTATATTGATTAAATCTGCAAATGCACCCGCAACAGCTTGTGCACAGTTATAACCTTCAATAAATAATTCTGCCGATTTTTCACTTCGTTTTTTTATATTTTCCATAAGTATTCTCCTTTCGTATCCAATCAATTATGACATAAATTAGGAAATATGTCAATAGTTTTGAAAAATCAACAAAAACTCTTGCAAAATAGGGAAAAATTGTGTATAATAATGTTTAAGTGTGAATTAAGATAAATTAAATGGAAGAGGTGCTTTTAATTGTTAAAAGAATTGCCAAAAACCTATGACCCTCAAACTGTTGAGGACAGGATATATAAAAATTGGGTGGAGAAAGGTTATTTTCACACACAGATAGATGAAAATAAGAAACCTTTTACCATTGTTATTCCGCCGCCAAACGTTACAGGTCAGCTCCATATGGGTCACGCTCTTGATGAAACCTTTCAGGATATAATTATCCGAACAAAGAGAATGCAAGGTTATGCGGCTCTTTGGGTTCCCGGAACAGACCACGCGGGAATTGCAACGCAAATTAAGGTTGAGGAAAATCTCCGTAAGGAGGAGGGACTCACCCGTTATGATTTGGGCAGAGAGAAGTTTTTAGACAGGGTATGGGATTGGAAAGAACAGTATGGAAGCCGGATTATAAGCCAGATTAAAAAGCTTGGTTGTTCCTGTGACTGGGAAAGAGAAAGATTTACAATGGACGAAGGTTGTTCAAAGGCTGTTCGTGAAGTTTTTGTTAATCTTTATGAAAAAGGACTTATTTATCAGGGAACAAGAATTATAAACTGGTGCCCAAGCTGTATAACAGCCCTTTCTGACGCTGAAGTTGACTATGCTGAACAGCCGGGTAACTTCTGGCACATTAAGTATCCATTCAGTGACGGAAGCGGTGAAGTTGTTATTGCAACAACAAGACCTGAAACCCTTCTTGGTGATACAGCTGTTGCGGTTCACCCTGACGATGAAAGATATAAAGAGATGGTTGGAAAGACGCTTGTTCTTCCCCTTGTCGGAAGAGAAATTCCGCTTATTGCAGATGAATATGTTGATAAGGAATTCGGGACAGGCTGTGTTAAGATTACTCCTGCTCATGACCCTAACGATTTTGAAGTTGGAAAGCGTCATAACCTTGAGGAAATCAGGATTTTAAATGATGATGCAACTGTTTCAAAAGAGGGCGGAAAGTATGCAGGGCTTGACCGTTATGAAGCAAGAAAACAGATTGTTGCAGACCTTGAGGAACAGGGATTTTTGGTTAAGATTGAAGAGCATAACCATAATGTCGGTCAGTGTTACCGTTGCGGAACAACTGTTGAGCCGATAACATCAAAGCAGTGGTTTGTTAAAATGGAGCCTCTTGCAAAGGATGCTATCCGCGTTGTTGAGGACAGAACCGTTGAGTTTATTCCTGACCGCTTCTCAAAAACATATATGCACTGGATGGAAAATGTTAAGGATTGGTGTATTTCCCGTCAGCTCTGGTGGGCACACAGAATTCCTGCTTTTTACTGCTTAGATTGCGGTGAAACAACAGTTTCCAAGGAAGATATAACTGCTTGTCCGAAGTGTGGCGGAAAGGTTAAGCAGGACGAGGATGTTTTAGATACTTGGTTCTCCTCAGCTCTCTGGCCGTTCTCAACACTTGGCTGGCCTGAAAAGACTGCAGACCTTGATTATTTCTATCCCACATCTGTTCTGGTTACGGGATACGATATAATTTTCTTCTGGGTTGCAAGAATGATTGTTTCAGGACTTGAACATTTAAACGAAGCACCGTTTAAGCATATCTATATCCACGGTCTTGTTCGTGATAGTCAGGGCAGAAAGATGAGTAAGTCCTTGGGTAACGGTATTGACCCGCTTGAAATTGTTGAAAAATACGGTGCAGATGCACTTCGATTTACCCTTGCAACAGGCAACTCACCTGGTAACGATATGCGTTTCTATATCGAAAGAGTTGAGGCAAGCCGAAACTTTGCAAATAAGATTTGGAACGCGTCAAGATTTGTTCTTATGAATCTTGATATTGAAGAAAATATTCTTCCTGAAAGTGATAAGCTTTCTATTGAAGATAAGTGGATTTTATCAAGATATAATAATTTGGTTAAAGAGGTTACCGATAACCTTGAAAAATATGAGCTTGGTATTGCGGTTTCAAAGCTTTATGACTTTATCTGGGACGAGTTCTGCGATTGGTATATTGAGCTTGTTAAACCGAGATTCTTTGAAAAAGGGGAAAGCAACAAAACTGCACAGCAGGTTCTTACCTATGTGCTTTCAAACACATTAAAGCTTCTCCATCCGTTTATGCCGTTCATAACTGAAGAAATCTGGCAGGCGCTTCCTCATAAGGGCGAAAGCATTATGATTTCCAAGTTCCCTGAATATGACGAAAGCCTTAACTTTGCTGATGCTGAGAAGGATATGACGATAATTATGGAAGCAATTAAGGGTGTCCGCAATGTGAGAAACGAAATGAATGTTCCTCCGTCAAAGAAAACAAAGCTTTATATTGTAACAGAAGATGAGGCTGTTTACAGCCAGGGAAAAGTGTTCTTTGAAAAGCTTGCAAGTGCATCAGAGGCAATTGTCCAAAAGGATAAGAGCGGAATTTCCGACAATGCGGTTTCCGTTGTTGCTCAGGGTGCAGAACTTTTCCTCCCTGTTGACGAGCTTGTTGATAAGGAGAAAGAACTTGAAAGACTTAATAAGGAAAAGGCTAAACTTGAGGGCGAAATAAAGCGAGTTGAAGGCAAGCTTTCCAATAAAGGCTTTACAGATAAAGCTCCAGCTAATGTTGTTGAAGAAGAAAGACAAAAGGGCGAAAAGTATAAAGAAATGCTTGATAAGGTTTTAAAGAGCATAGAAGGCCTAAGATAAAAATAAAATAACGGTGCAATTTTGCACCGTTATTTTATTTTTAAGGAATTTTATGTTTATACAACAGAAATAAAAGGGCAGTTGCATTTTATTGCCCTTTTATGAGGGTATTTCCCATATTTATAGTGTCTTGCTTAAATTTCTGTTTCTTCTTCAGGTGTCTCTGCCTTGATTTCCTCGTATTTTTCAAGAATTGCAGTCTGAAGCATCTCTCTCATCTCGCTGTTAATAGGATGAGCAATGTCCTTAAATTCGCCATCAGGGGTTTTAATGCTTGGCATAGCAATAAAAAGCTTTTCCTGACCTTCGATAACCTTGATGTCATGAACAACAAATGCATCATCGAATGTAACAGAAACAACTGCCTTCATTCTTCCTTTGGCGTTGATTTTTCTCACTTTAATGTCTGTAATAGTCATTAGAGGAGCCTCCTTTGGTTTGGTAATATGTAAAATTTAATTCTTTTCCCTTTTAAAAATATTGATATTTATAAGTTTTTGTGATATACTGAATATATAAACAAAAATTTCCAAGGAGCGTCTTAATATGAACGAATTCGATATCAAGGATTTAGCACCAGGTTCACATATACATATGGTAGGGATTGGCGGAATAAGTATGAGTGCCATTGCCCATATGCTTTTGTCCCTCGGCTTTACGGTAAGCGGTTCGGACAGAACAAAAACAAATCTGACCGACAAGCTTGAAGAGCTTGGAGTTACAGTTTATGAAGGGCAAAAGGCTGAAAACATAAAATCGCCAAAGCTTGTTTGTTATACAGCAGCAATCGCAAAAAATGACCCTGAGCTTGTTTGCGCAAAGGAGAAAGGAATTCCCTGTCTTGAACGCGCGCAGCTGCTCGGTCAACTTATGACAATGTACCGTTATCCCCTTGCAATTGCAGGGACACACGGGAAAACCACAACAACATCTATGCTTTCACTTATTATCCTTGCCGCAGATTTAGACCCCACCATTTTGGTTGGCGGTGAGCTTCCGCAGATTGACGGAAACTATAGAATCGGGGGCAGAGACTACCTCGTTTGTGAGGCTTGTGAATATGTGGAAAGCTTTTTGAATTTTCGACCTTTTTTGTCAATAATCACAAATATTGAAGCTGACCACCTAGATTATTTTGGTAACCTATCTAATATTATAACATCTTTTAGGAAATTTGCAAGACTTAATTCACCCCTTGGACACATTATTGTTTGTTCTGACGATAAAAATACAAGTTCTATTGTGCAAAATATCGAAACTTCCGTGCAAAAATACGCGATAAATGACAAATCTGCGGATTTTTTAGCAACTTGCATAAAAACAAATGAAAACCGCGGTAATTCCTTTGAAATTCTTTATAAGGGACAGCCGTTTATAAGCGTTGATATGCAGGTGGCGGGACAGCATAATGTCCTTAATGCCCTTGCTGCTGCTGCGGCAGCCCATTGTCTTGGGATTGATAAAAATGCCATAAAAGAGGGCCTTGAAAACTTTACAGGAACAAAAAGACGCTTTGAAAAGCTTGGAGAAATAAATGGTCTTACTGTGATTGATGACTATGCCCACCATCCTACGGAAATTGAGGCCACATTAAAAACCGCAAAGGCACAAGGATACAACAATGTTTGGTGCATTTTCCAGCCTCACACATATTCAAGAACATATAACCTCTTTAATGAGTTCGTAGAGGTGCTTCCTCTTGCGGATAAACTGATTATTGCAGATGTATATTCAGCAAGAGAAAAGTATGACGGAAAAGTGCATAGTTGCGACTTGGCGGCGGCGATTGATAAAGCTGTGTATATGAATGATTTTGGTGCAATAGAGAGATATATCCGTAAAAATGCAAAGCCGGGAGATTTGATTATGACTGTTGGGGCAGGAGACGTTTTTAAAATCGGCAAAGCTCTTGTTAATAATAAGGAGAAATAAATGAATTTAACAAATCCGACGCAGCTCAAAAATGTTTTGGGAGCCTATGGTTTTTCCTTTTCCAAAAGCCTTGGTCAAAACTTTTTGATTGATGAGAATGTA
>JAZRTD010000199.1:0-7646 GCA_045651845.1 Clostridia bacterium
CAAAGCATAAAAAAGCTTTGAAATAAACTTGTCCGCCGTCCACATAAGACCTACGCAAACCGGGATAACAAGCACAAGATATTCCCCTAAAACATTGGGGTTTTCAAGGGTTGAATAAATGCGCATTGAAATTCCTGCAAAGATCTCATCATCAAGCCAAGCCTCCGCTCCGCCCGGTTTGAATATATACTGATAGATACCGTAAATGCAAACCAAAAGACCTGATATGGCAAAAACACGGCACAAATCCATAAATTGTTTCTTTGTCCTGACTGTATTAATCATAACAAAGAAAAATGCCATCATTGCCGTATAAACCATCCAGATCTGCAGGCTCTTGCCTCTGGCATAGGAGAATATTGCCGCCACAAGATACATTAAAATCATCAGGACTATGAACATTCCGACAATTCCAAATCTCCATTTGAAATTTTTTGAGGTTATCCCCTTTACGATAAGGGAAACACAGCAAAGACCTATTAGTCCAACAAGAACCATTGTTGGAATAAACGGAGCCAAAAATGCAGCCAAAAACACGCCAAGCTCAACCTTATACATAACTGCCGAAACAAATATGATTCCGCAGACAACAAGCGGGCCTAAAAGGGGATTTACAAACACCGAAACAAGTCCCATAAGTATTCCGAAGAACACCGCACAGTAATACCTCATTCTGGATTTACTGCACTTTGTCATATAATAAAATTTATATGTCAGCTCTGTTCCCAAAAACAGTTCCAAAAGTCTTGAAATCCAGGTATCCTTAATATAATCCGTCACATTTATATTAAACAGAGCAATCACGGCAAAAACCACAGTCCCGACTGCTGTTACTTCGTTAAAGCCTCCGCCTGTGATAAAATTCAAAATTGTATATACTGCACATCCGCTTCCGAAAACAATCCCGATAAATCTCAAATTCACGGCAAGGAAATTATGCAAAAGATATTTACAGGTTGCAACAACCAAAGACCCCTCGCTTAATCTATTGAAAAAGTCATTTTTCGTGCCAAGTTTCTCTAAATATTTAAAGAGAGTGCCAAAAATTTTCCCAAAGCCTCTTTCGCTTTCAGAATCCGCATCAAGTCCCCTGAACCAGCAGGTTATTTTTGAGTTTTTCCACTTGGTCGAAAAAAATCCGTAAATCCCGCACAAAAGCTTATATATAACGCTGTTTTTAATAAGCTTGTCCCAGACTAAAAGCCAGAGATACTGAAAATACCCCATATTATTTTCCCCTCCTTAAATCCTTAATCATTCTGATTTTAAGCAAAACTGCTGTGGCAAGATAGATTATCAGTGCCGGCAAAGCAGAAATGCACAGTTTTATCAAAGTTATAAACATTCCGCCCGTTAAGATTTTGTCAACTGAGCCGTAAACAAGTCCTGCAACCATGGCAGATAAAACGGCACATATTAAAATCTTAACCAAATCGGATAAAAACTCTTTATTTATAACATTTTTCCCTTTATGGTTTATCCTAAGCATAAGAGAAACAGCAATAAATACAGAGCTTACTGATGTTGCAAGAGCCAGTCCTCCAATGCCCATCTTAAACACGAACACCAAAATAAGCATCATAACAATATTAACAATGACACCAAGAACAGAGATTATCATAGGCGTCACTCCGTCTTTTAAGGCATAAAAGCTCTTATTTAAAATTTCGCATACTGCATATCCCATCATACCAAATGAATAATAATAAAGTGCCGTTCCTGTAATCCTTGTATTTTCAGTGGTAAATGCGCCATGTTCAAAAACAACCTTTATAATAGGATTGGCAAGAGCAACAAAAAGCGATGCAACAAATCCAATTATAAAAAGAGTCCATCCAAGAGAGCTTCTTGTGGTTTTTGCAAATCCATCATCGTCTCCACCCGCACTTTGCCTTGAAAGTTTTGGAAAAATAAAGTTTGTTACTGCGTATGCAAAAACTCCAACCATTATTATATAAATCTTATTTGCCCAGTTTAGTCCCGAAACAATGCCGTCACCTAAAGTTGAGCCTATTTTCGTATTTATAAGCGTGCAAACAGGCTGAACCCATGAGCTTACAAGAACAGGGAGAGCAAGCTTTGCAACCTCGCCTATTCCCTTGTCCCTAAGATTAAAGGACAGTTTATATCGAAAACCTTTTTTCCATAAAGAAGGAATCTGGACAAAAAGCTGAAGCGCCCATGCAACAAGCATCGACACTGCAACGCCTCCAAGCCCGAGAGAATCGCCAAATACAATCAGATATATAATCATAACTGAATTTGACACAAGGCTTATAAGCGACGGAATATTAAATTCGCCGTAAGACTGCAAAAGCCCTACCGCAATATATGCAACCGCCGTAAATATTATGGACGGAAACAGAATTTTTAAAAGCCCCGCCGTTTCAAGAATCTTTTCCGCTCCGTATCCACCTGCAATAAAGCCCACAATCTGCTTTGAAAAAACAATTCCCAAAACCGAAACCGCCGTTGCTGCAAGGGTTATAAAGCTTATAAAGTTACAGGCAAACTTCTCCGCCCTATCCCTGCCGTCTTTCAATAAAAAATTATTAAAAACAGGAACGAAAGTTGAAAGGATTGCAACCCCTAATGTCATATCAAAAAACAAAAGGGGAATCTGCGATGCTGTATTTAAAATATCAGACTCATATCCCTGTCCGTAAACCGACCCAATTAAGGTTTCGCGAAAAAGCCCCATAAATTTGGCACAAAAAATTATAAACGACATAAAACTCATTGTTTTAAGAGCCCTTGACGATTTTTCTTCCATTTATATCACTTCTTTTTGTCATTTTAAACCATCTTATATTATACATCATATTTTAGGAAATGTAAAGACAAAAAATGAAAAGACGGCATAAAGCCGTCTTTTTAGTAAATTATTTTTTTCTGTAAATCATACCAACAACATCAGGGCCTGCATTAATAGATATAACTGCACCAACTTCATATTCATAAGTTGCGGGAATATCAAGCTTTTCCCCACATACTGCCTTAAGCTTATCAAAAGCCTCCAGATTTGTGCCGTATACCAAAGAATAAGGGGTTCCCTCTGCTCTTTCGGATAAGGCCATATCAACCATAGTTGAAATAGCTTTCTTATCTCCTCTTATTTTATTTAAAACCTTTGATTCGCCGTCTTCAAATGTTATAATTGGTTTAAGACCGAGAGCATCGCCCACAAAGGCTGCCGCCGCCGAAACTCTGCCTGATTTCTTGACAAACTTCAAATTCAGGGGCAGGAATAAAATCCTGACATTCTCAAGCCAGTCATTAATCTCACTTAAAATTTCCTCAACGGATGCACCGTCTTTCACCATTTGAGCGGCCTTTATAACAGGCATACCGTATGCCATACTGTATGTCTTTGAGTCAATAATATGAATATTAATCTTATCCTTTGCATCAGGATAATCCTCATAAAACATATCCTTTGCCATAATAGCGCCCTGCATAGTTGATGAGCCTTTTGAGTTGATGCTAACTAAAATAACATCAGTATACCCATCTTTATAAGCCTCCTCATAGAGTTCACTATACAAAACAGGAACAACTCGTGAGGTTGACGGAATTTCCGTTGCCTCCTCAAGAATTTTATAAAACTCCTGCGGAGTCATATCAAAACCGTCTTTATATTCTTTTTCTCCGTCGATAATCGTTATCGGAAGAACTTCAATCCCTAATTCTTCCCTTATTTTGACAGGAATATCCGCTGTTGAATCTGTTACAATTTTTATTTTCGCCATATAAAGCTCCTTTCTTTATCCTACTGCTTGGATTTTTAAATTATACCCTAATATTATTTCCTTGTCAAGAAATTCCAAAACAAAACCGTGCGAAAAATCTTATTCGCACGGTCTGATTTTTAATAAATAGGCTCACAGGTCAAATTTACTCCAAGTCTTTTAAACACATTTTCATCAACCGATGACAGTATAACAGATGAATGGACCTCGCATCCTCTTAATTTATCAAGCTGCTGGAGAGCAAGTTCCGCTCTTTCATCACTTGGCGCACATATTGATAGCGCAATCAATGCCTCGTCTGTATGAAGTCTTGGATTTCTGTTTCCAAGATGCTCCGTCTTAAGTCTTTGAATAGGCTCTAAAATCACAGGAGAGATAAGCTCAGCCTTATCATCAATCCCCGCAAGAGTTTTAAGAGCGTTTAAAAGAAGGGCCGATGATGCCCCCAAAAGTTCAGAGGTCTTTCCCGTAACCATTTGCCCGTCAGGAAGCTCAATTGCCGCCGCAGGTGCCCCTGTCAGCATTGCCTTTTGGAGTGCAGGCCCTATAACAGGTCTGTCATTGGTTGTTATTCCCGCTTTCTTCATCAAAAGTTCAAGCTTTAAAACAACATCGTCGCCAATTCTTCCTTTTCTCTGTTCAGAGAGAGCAGTATAATATCTTCTCAAAATTTCCTGTTTCGAGGCATTTCTGACATTTTCATCATCAATAATGCAGTTTCCTGCCATATTAACCCCCATATCCGTTGGGGATTTATATGGACATTCGCCTAAGATTTTCTCAAGCATAGCTTTTACAACAGGGAAAATTTCAACATCTCTGTTATAATTAACGGTGGTATCCCCGTATGCGTCAAGGTGGAACGGGTCAATCATATTAACATCGTTAAGGTCAGCCGTTGCCGCCTCATAAGCCAGATTAACGGGATGCGTAAGCGGCAAATTCCACACAGGAAATGTTTCAAACTTTGCATAGCCCGACTGAATACCCATTTTATGCTCGTGATAAAGCTGAGACATACAGGTTGCCATTTTCCCGCTTCCGGGACCCGGCGCAGTTATAACAACAAGCTCCCTTGATGTTTCAATATATTCATTTTTTCCGTAACCCTCATCGCTTACAATTTTTGATATATCCGACGGATAACCTTCTATTGTATAGTGCCTGTATACACAAATCCCCAAAGCCTCAAGGCGTTTCTGAAAAGCAACTGCCGAAGCTTGTCCGTCAAAGCGGGTCATAACAACGCTTCCCACATAAAGCCCGATTGAACGGAAGCAATCAATAAGTCTTATAACATCAACATCATAGGTTATCCCCAAATCACCGCGAAGCTTGTTCTTCTCAATATCCGAGGCATTTATCGCCATAACAATTTCAACCTTGTCTTTAAGCTGAAGAAGCATTTTAAGCTTACTGTCAGGCTCAAATCCCGGGAGAACACGGGATGCGTGAAAATCGTCAAAAAGCTTTCCGCCAAATTCAAGATAAAGCTTTCCGCCGAATTTTGAAATTCTTTCTTTTATGTGCTGTGACTGAAGATAAAGATATTTATCATTATCAAATCCTATCCCAAACATTTTAATCCCTCTCCCTGAAATTTATAAAATATTCTATTATTATATAATATTTCCCCGATAATTTCAAGAGTATTTACATAATTATTTACAATCTTTTTTGGAATTTGAGTTTGTTAGACCTCTTCAAACAAGAATTAACACCAAAATTTTATATTTTCAAAAAGCTCGCCTAAATTTAAGCGAGCTTTTTCTCTATTTAATTATTTTTCGTTTCATTAATCATATTCTCAATAAATATCCCATATCCCCGTGTGGGGTCGTTTATAAAAACATGGGTTACGGCACCTATCAGTCTGCCGTCCTGAACAATCGGCGACCCGCTCATTCCTCTGACTATTCCCCCTGTTTTTTTAAGGAGCCTTTCATCTGTTACTTTTATAACCATTCCTTTTGTGACATCTCCCGTAAAAGCAGGAATATCTATAATCTCAATTTCAAACTTTTCCCTTTGCTCATGCTCAATACTTGCAAGTATATACGCCTTCCCGACTCTGACATCCGCTTTTGTTCCGACTTTAATTCTTTGAGCCTTTTCATTATTCTCCGTGGAAAATTCCATTTTTCCGAAAATTCCGCAAATAGTATTTTTTTCTATTTTACCAATAGGTTCTTCATTCTGGCTGAAAATACCCTGTAATTCACCCGGAACGCCCTTTTCGCCTTTTTTCAGCGAAACAATAGTGGCATTTGAAATTTCTCCGCTTTCAATTTCAACAATCCTCCCCGAAACCGAATCACAAATTCCGTGTCCCAATGCACCGAATTTTCCGGTTTGGGGGTCATAATAAGTCAGCGTTCCGATTCCAGTCGCCGCATCCTTTGCCCAGATACCCAGGCAGTATTTTCCGTCAGATGCCAAGACAGGGTTAAGCTTTAAATGAATTTCGCTTCCTCCCCGATTAATCTTTGCCATAACCGAATTATCCTTTATATGGGATAAAACACTGTGTAAATCATTAACTGATTTAATTTTTTCGCCGTTTATTTCGGTTATTACATCGCCTTTTCTTATTCCTCCCGTTTCTGCAGGGCTGATTATCCGGTTATCCTTTGTTTCAATTTGTGTTGTTTCGGTAACCATTGCTCCCTCTGCATTTAAGGTTATCCCTATTCCCTGACCTGTTATTAGAACCTCTTCGCTGTCTGCCGAAGCAGGGGTTGTTAAAGCCAGAGCGGTAAGCAAAAATGCTGACAACACTTTTTTAAATTGCATAAAATTCCTTCACCTCACCTGCATTTTTTATAAAGCAAATCCTCTGCTCTTTTTTATTATTACCTTAAATCTATGAATTGATATGTAGCAATTTAATAAAAAAGGACCTATAATAGGTCCTTTTTTATTAAAATAACTCAAGCGGAAATAATTATTAGTTATTTCTATTATCGTCCCTTTTGTTGTTATTTTCCTGATTATTTCTGTTCTGGTTGTTCTGGTTGTTCTGATTGTTCTGGTTGTTCTGGTTGTTATTCTTATTGTTTTTGTTGTCTGACATAATTTTTTCACTCCTTAATTTTTTTGTCAACTTCAGAATAAAAATTTTATTCTAAAGTTATTATTTCTTAACAAAAATTTTTTATTCAAATTTGTTTCAAAAAATTTATTTCTGCATATTGTGTTATATGGAGGTGTATCATAATGAGATATTATGGAGTGTCAAATAATCAAAACAAACCCTTAAATCCCGAAGTTGAAGAAAAGCCCGCGGTAACGGTGCCAATGCAAAATCAAGTGCAACCCTCTCCTGCCGTACCTGACCGGACATTTAACCGTCCGGAATCAACATCAGGTCTTTACGGAGGTCAGACAGCGCAAAATGTTACATCTGTCAGGGAATGGATTGACGAACAACCGCCTGTCGTTTTCCCTCCGGGAACGGAAGAAATCCGCCGTCCCACTGTATATGAATATCCTGCCTCAAATCCGTCTTCCCCTCAAAGACCAATGACGCAAAATCCGTCTGCTCCGCAAAGACCAATGACGCCAAATCCCTCTTGTCAGCTTAAGACGGATTTTTCAACTCATCTTTGCGGTCACATAGGCGATTATGCTTATATCGCTTTATCCGACGGTATGGAAAAACGGGGAACGGTTGAGTCCGTCGGCAGAGATTTTATCACCTTAAGCGACAGCGGAAATCATATTATGTGTCCGCTTAATGCCATAAGTTCAATAAATATCTTAAAACCTACCCGTTAAATTTTATAAAATCGAATTTATTATATCAACAATTTTAAATCTTATTTCGGCGGGAGGATTTTCCTTTGAAATCATTCTGAATTCCTCCCCCGAAAGGGATTTTTCAAGCTGTCTTTTTCC
>JAZRTD010000200.1:0-2045 GCA_045651845.1 Clostridia bacterium
GAAACGGTCAGAGCGGCATCACTTCCTGTGGGACTTATGCCTGAAATGGAGGTTGCAACCTTTGCAAGGCGGGTTAAAGATGGGGATACTATTGTTATGGTGACAGACGGGGTTGAAAGCAGAAAGAATGGAGATAAATGGATAAAAGGCTTTATGGAAAGCACCAATGAAACATCGGCAAATGAGCTTGCCGCCCAGCTTTTAAACAGGGCAATTGAGGAAAACGAAGGAAAAACACACGATGATATGACAGTTATATCACTTAAAATAAGAAAAAAGATAGCATAAAAAAACCCCCGAAAGGGGGTTTTAGTTTTAGCAACCGCAACCGCAGCCTGAACGGCTGTTGTTGTCACCACAACCGCAACAAGAGAACAAGAGGATTAAGATTATAATCCAGATACAGCTGTTATTTCCAAAGCATCCCATACTTTTCACCTCCTTTAAGAAAGAACGGTATTTTTTTAATCGCAATCGCAACCGCAACCGCAGCCCGAACGGGTGTTTGTTTCAACAAAGCCATTGCCATTGCCACAGCCACAACAACTGAAGAGTAAAATAAGAATAATTATCCATAAGCAGTTATTTCCGCATCCCATTGATTGCACCCCCTTTACTGTCTTCTCAATTTCATAATATGGAGTTTTTGGATTTTGGTTACATTCATTTCGGAAAAAACTTGATTTTATCTATGAGATAATATATAATAAGAGTGGTCGGCTGATATTTAGGAAATAGATATTTAATTGGAGGGTTTATATGCCGTGTCTCATTTCGGGCGGAAAAATTTCTGTGACTGTTTTTGAAAACTTAGCGGAAACAGAAGCCTCTTTTTATATTGCTCCGCCCTTTGACGGAGAGTTATTGCTTCCGTTTATCCCGAATGGGATAATATATAGCCTGAAAATTTTAAAAGACGGAGCGGTTATTTCTGAAACAAAAGCCGTGAATATCCGTGAGTTTAATGCGATGCCCTTTAGCAATTCGGTTCTTATTTCAAGACGGGCTGACGGGTGCATTGTTCTAAAAATTAATAATTGCCATTGGCTTTCGTCTCTTGAGGTCAGGGTTAAATGTGTTTCATACCTGCTTGAAACGAAAGAATATGCCTCGCTTATTTTTCCTGCAGGATATGGGGAGAGAGTAATGGCTGATGTGTCGGTTAAGGTGCTTGACGGGGCACAAAAAGTTACTTCGCCCACACACAAAACAGTTACTTCTGTTTTAGAAGAGACTGTGCTTACGGAGGTTTGTGCCAATATAAACGGAGAAAGCCTTATAATTGACATATTCCGCAACATAAAGAAAAGGAGTGCGTTGATTGTTTCAAGGCGTCTTTTCGGGGATAACCTTGCATACTGCACCTTTGCTCCCTCTGTGGGGGAAGAAAATGCGGGCAATGTTGTTAATATTGAGCCAATCGGCGGGATAGGCGTGAAGCTCCTTAATGATATGGCAAAATATAAGCTTGGAGAGTATATCAGTTGCTTCGCCATACACAGCATAATTCCACCGAAAGGAATGAGAATTACAAGTGAAAACGGCGGGCATACAGAGGAAATATATTTCGAGTCGGTTTCAACAAATCTGTTTTTTATGCCTGTTGAGCTTATGTATGCAAAGGAAAAGGTGAAAATTCTTCAGGAGAAGATGGGAAAAGCTCCTTTTGAAGAAAGGTGCATTATCCGCCAGGAAATCAATGATATATGTATAAAATATAAAATGGCAATGGGGGATATTGCATTAGCAAACATTCTTGGCGGAGAGACCTTGGGTCTTATAAGCGGAAGTATTGAAAATGAAAAAGAGCCAAAAGGATATCTTTTTGAAAATGCCAAAGTTAGTCCTGATGATGTTATTGAAAGAATTTTAAATTCTCAAACACTTGACGGAGTTATTGGTGAAATATGGGTATGTGAAGAGAATATGCTTGTATTTTCAACCGCGGTGTGCCTTATAGCTCTTTATTTATACACAGGAAATACATATAGTAAATTTGCAAAAAGGTCAGTTGATTTTCTCAAAGATAGAAATGGATACTGGGC
>JAZRTD010000201.1:0-2609 GCA_045651845.1 Clostridia bacterium
TGAGGTGGCTTTTTCAAATCTTATGCTTAATAAACTGGATAAAAATAAAATGAAGGGTTATGCAGGGGATATAACTTCTGAGGATGAGCTTCGCAGAAAAATAGGCGGAGGGTATGAGATTGTGGTTGCAAATATTGTTTCAGATGTTATTATTGCTCTTGCGCCTTATATAAGAGAGTTTATGAAAGAGGGTGCGACCTTTATATGCTCGGGAATTATTAATGAGCGTCAGGCGGAAGTTAAAGAGGCTCTTGAGAGAGCAGGGCTTTTCTGCGAAAAGGTTCGTGTCCGCAATGAATGGAGCGCAATTGTTTGTAAATAATTGGCTTTATATGAAGAAATTTAAAAAAAATTCAATTTGACTATTGCATTATTCGGTTTGAAATGGTATACTATCTATATATGTTGTTTCAAGAGGTGACATTATGCGGCGGTTTTTTACCGAACCGATGAATATATGCGAAGGCAAAATCAAAATTGTTGAGGACGCGTCACATATAACAAAGGTTCTCCGTATGTCCGAGGGTGACGAAATAATCGTTTTTGACGGCACGGGGAAAGAATACAGGGCGAAACTCGACTTGATTAGCCCGAAAGAGTGCCTTGCATCGGTTATATCCGAAGAGTTTTCTTCGGCAGAGCCGTCAGTTAAGGTGAGTATTTTTCAGGGCATACCCAAATCAGGGAAAATGGAAACCATAATCCAAAAGGTTGTGGAGCTTGGCGCATTCCGAATTGTTCCTGTTGAGATGGAGCGATGCGTTGTTAAACTTGACGGTAAGTCACGGGTTGAGAAAGCGAAACGGTGGAACAAAGTTTCTGTTGAGGCGGCGAAACAATGCGGAAGAAGTGTTATTCCAAAGGTTTTGGAGCCTGTCGGGTATGAAAAGGCTCTTGAAATGATGAGAGAACTTGATTTGGCGATTATGCCTTATGAGGTTTTGGGGCATGAGGGCGAAAAGGGGCTAAAAACCCTTCTTCAAAGCTTTGACGGGAAATCCGTTGGGGTTATAATCGGTCCCGAGGGCGGATTTTCGGATAAGGAAGCGGAATATGCTCAAAATAAAGGGATAAAGCAAATTGGTCTGGGAAAAAGAATTCTCAGAACAGAAACGGTGGCCAGCGCCATTGTTCCGATAATTATGTATGAGAAAGACGAAATATAGGAGGAATGAAAAAGTGAAGATGTCAGTTCCAAAGACGGGGAGTATGGATAAAAGAGCAAGAAGAGCGGAGAAGATGGCGGTTTCTGAGAAGATGACCAACGGATTTATGTTGACTCTGACTTATGGGTTGGGGGCGATACTTCTGCTTGAGGTTGCGAGAAGACAGTATCTGTCCTGGAATATGAATTCCTGGGATTTTGCGAGTATGTATGGCATTGTGCTTGGTGTTCTTTTTGCACTTATGGCTGTTGGTGCGGTTGTATGGGGGACTGTTAAATCGGCTCTCTTCAAAAAGGCTATGGGATACACAGCGTTCTTTGTTGTTTCCTCACTTGTATCATTCTTCATATCCTATGATATGAGACTTCCTCTTTCGAAAACTCTTATGGGAATAAAGCCAGAGGGTTGGGGAGGTTTAGATTTTCTTGCAAACCTTGACCTTGCAAGAGATATTAAGTTTGTTGAATACGGCGTTGTTTTCTATATTGCTATTGCTTTTGTGGTTTACGCAATAAGACTTGCAAGAGTTGAGAGAAAGAAATAAAATGAAGATAAAAAGCTTTCCAAATGGAAAGCTTTTTTGTTTGCGGAAAATCCATTTAAATATGCCAGGTTTTTACAGAAAATAAGTATTATAAATTTACAAAAATCTATTGAAAAATCCCCTTTAAAAGTGTATAATAAAAAGGATAGAATGGGGTGATTTGATTGGCTGAAATCAGCAAGGCGGAAATAATGCGTCAAAAAGATTATATAAGCAGAATTTCGGATATAAATTCACAAAGAGATAATAAGCCGTTGGCGTTTGTGGAAACCTACGGATGTGCCCAAAATTTTAATGACAGTGAGAAAATATGCGGAATGCTTTCGGATATGGGCTTTGATTTCTGCGAGGATAAAGAAATTGCCGACTTGATTATTTATAATACCTGTGCTGTCCGTGAAAATGCGGAATTGCGTGTTTACGGTAATATTGGAGCGATTAAGAATATTAAGCGGAAAAGAGAAGGGGTTTTGCTGGGCGTTTGCGGATGTATGGTTCAGCAGGAGAAGATTGCCGAGAATGTGAAAAAACGCTATCCTTATGTTGATATGATTTTCGGGACTCACGCTCTTTACCGTTTTCCTGAAATTCTTTTAAAGGCTATGGAGAAGAACAGAGTTTTCGATATTGAAAATTCTGACGGGGCAATATGCGAAGAAATCTCCTGTAAAAGAGAGGCGCCACCTCTTGCGAAAATTCCGATTATGTACGGCTGTAACAATTTTTGCACATACTGTATAGTGCCTTATGTAAGAGGCAGGGAGCGGAGCAGAAGTGTTGAGGCGGTTTTGGATGAAGTCAGGCAGGTTGCAAAAGAGGGATATAAAGAAGTTATGCTCCTTGGGCAAAATGTTAATTCCTACGGCAATGATTTTAAAGACGGGACAAGCTTTGCATAT
>JAZRTD010000202.1:0-4888 GCA_045651845.1 Clostridia bacterium
GGGTAGAGCAGTTTGGTAGCTCGTCGGGCTCATAACCCGGAGGTCGTCGGTTCAAATCCGGCCCCTGCACCCAAAAAAAAGACATTATTCTTAAAGAATAATGTCTTTTTTAGCTAAATTCGCTTACGCAAGCTAAATTGAACAAGTTCAGCTAAAAACAGTGGCACCCAAACCATTCGTATTTCCTATGAAAAAAGTGAGATTGTATCACATTCGACTATGTTTTTCAAGTTAATTAGTATATAAAAAACTTTTATAAAACTATTGACAATATTGAATTTATATGGTAATATATTACAAGGTTAGCGGTTGCTAATTGTTTTTTTGTAAACTTAAGTTAGCAGTGGCTAACTGCACATTTTCCCCGGGGGGTGGCTCAAATTATGACTCTTCGCGATGCACAAAAAGGCATTGAATACATTATTAAACAGATAGAAACTGACGATGAAGAGCTTAATGCATTCTTGTTTTCTCTTGGTTGTTATACCGGAGAACCCATCACTGTTATATCTCATCTTAAAGGCGGTTGCGTTGTTTCAATCAAAGACGGGAGATACCATATTGACAATCAACTGGCAGAGGCAGTTATTATCTAATTTACAGGAGACTCTCTGCCAATTATTTTATAAGCAATAGTTAGCAATGACTAACTGTTACTAAACAGTAATTAATTGAATTTACATATAAATTCTAAGGAGGAATACACTATGAGAATTGCACTCACAGGCAATCCCAACAGCGGTAAAACAACAATGTATAACGCTCTTACGGGACAAAATGAGAAGGTCGGCAACTGGGCAGGGGTTACAGTTGAGAAAAAAGAACATTCAATAAAAAAGGCATTTTGTGGTGATAAAAATGAGATTATTGCCGTCGACTTGCCTGGAGCATATTCTATGTCGCCTTTTACAGCAGAAGAAAGTATAACCAGTGCTTATGTGAAAAATGAAAACCCTGATGTTATAATTAATATTGTTGACGGAACAAATTTGAGCAGAAGCTTATTTTTTACAACACAGCTTTTAGAGCTTGAAATTCCTATGGTTGTTGCCTTAAACAAATCAGATATAAACGAGAAGAAACAAACATTCATTGATGCCTCTTCTCTTTCCAAAAAGCTTGGCTGTCCTGTTGTTGAAACAATTTCAACCTCATCCAAAGGTCTTAAAGAGCTTATGGAGATTGCACTTTCTCAGGCAGGGAACTATCAAAAAGCTCCTTACACTCAAGAATCTATTGACCTAAATGATAAAAAGGCGGTTGAGGCAGAGGACAGAAAGCGTTTTGAATTCGTAAATAAAATCGTTAAAGAAGTTGAAACAAGAAAAGCTCTCACAAAGGAGAGAAATTATCAGGATAAAATAGATTCCATTTTGACCAGCAGATGGCTTGGCATTCCGATTTTTGCTCTTATTATGTTTCTTGTTTTTGATATTTCCCAATCCTCATTCGGTCCGTGGCTTGCTGACACTCTCACGGCGTGGCTTGAAACCTTTCAAACCTGGGTTGGCGGATTTTTAGAAGGGGCAAATCCACTTGTATACGCGCTCTTAATTGACGGTATCATCGGCGGAGCTATTGCTGTTATTGGATTTTTGCCTCTTGTTATGGTTATGTATTTTCTTATAGCTCTTTTAGAGGATTGCGGATATATGGCTCGTGTTTCTGTTGTTCTTGACCCCATTTTCAAAAAGGTTGGACTTTCAGGAAAATCCGTTATTCCGTTTGTTATAGCAACAGGATGTTCAATCCCAGGAATAATGGCTTGCAGAACAATACATAACGAACGCGAAAGACGGGCAACAGCAATGCTTACACCGTTTATGCCGTGCGGAGCAAAGCTTCCTGTTATCGCATTATTTGCAGGTGCATTTTTTAAAGATGCATCCTGGGTTGGAACACTTATGTATTTTGCAGGAATTATCCTTATCTGGGTTGGGGCATTGCTTGTTAATAAAATTGCAGGACATAAGCCGAAGAAATCATACTTTATTATCGAGCTTCCCGAATATAAGCTCCCAAGCCTCAAAAGAGCATTTTACTCTATGTGTAACCGAGGTTGGGCATATATAGTTAAGGCGGCAACAATTATCCTTGTTTGCAATACAGTAGTTCAGATTATGCAAACATTTACTTGGGATTTCACAGTGGCTCAAACCGCTGATTCATCAATTCTTGCCTCCCTCGCACATCCTTTTGCATATCTTCTTATTCCCATTGTGGGGGTTCTTTCGTGGCAGCTTGCTGCAGCGGCAATCACAGGATTTATTGCAAAGGAAAATGTTGTTGGTACATTAGCTGTTTGTTTTGTTGGACTTGAAAACCTAATTAATACAGAGGAACCTGCTCTTATGGAAGGGGCAGGCTCGGAGGTTGCAACAGTTTTCGCAATAACAAAAGCGGCGGCTCTTGCATATCTTATGTTTAATCTTTTCACACCGCCTTGTTTTGCGGCAATCGGGGCTATGAACTCTGAAATGAAGAGCAAAAAATGGCTCTTTGGCGGTCTTGGACTTCAGTTTGCAGTTGGCTATACCATTGGATTCCTTGTTTATCAAATCGGCACTCTTATTGAAACAGGTTCTTTTGGTTCAGGCTTTATCCCTGGTTTAACTGCTGTTTTAGCTATGGCATTAATTATGGTTTATATGTGTATTAATTCTGAAAAAAAGCTTAAATCAGAGGCTGTGTCACACGATAAAGAAATTTCTCCTGAATTAAGCGGAAAAAGATGAATAAAAAAGGAGTGATTTTGTTTGGAAACATTTGTTGCAATTTTAATTATATCCGTTATCTTAGCCCTTGCCATTCTTTATATATACAGAGCCAAGAAAAAGGGGCAAAAGTGTATTGGCTGTCCCTATGCAAAGGAATGCTCCAAAGAAAGATGCTCCTGTGATTTATAATTTAATACAACGAAAAAATCCCCCGATATCGGGGGATTTTGTTTTTAATATAGTCAGTCAGTCTGTAAGCCGAGTTTTGTCATTTAAGACGGTCATCTATCTAAAACACATATCACTATATGTCTTCAGCCACCTTCCCGGGAGACGCCGGGCAAGCTTAACCTCCTCTATCAGGTGTTGCTCCGAGTGGGGTTTACATCATCAGTAAGTCGCCATACTGTGGGTGAGCTCTTACCTCGCCTTTCCACCCTTACCGTTTTCACGGCGGTATATTTCTGTTGCACTTTCCTTGAAGTCGCCTTCACAAGGTGTTACCTTGCACCCTGCCCTTTGGAGCTCGGACTTTCCTCATGCACAGGATTACTCCTTATGCCCGCGACCGTCCAACTGACTGAATAATTCTTTTAAATTATCTGTAGATATTAACTCTTATAATATCAGATATAGCCTTGATATCATCAACAACAGTATCAGCACATTCGCCTGAAACATCAACCATTGTGTATGCATAATCGCCGCGGCTCTTGCTTGTCATGTTTTCGATATTCACGTTATCCTTAGCGAAAACATCAGAAATCTGAGTAAGCATTGACGGGATATTCTTATGAATAACAGTAATTCTTGTTCCTTCAACCTTACCCATATCGCAGTTCGGGAAGTTTACGGAATTTATAATATTACCGTTTTCCATATAATCCTTAAGTTCCTTTGCCGCCATAACAGCACAGTTATCTTCGCTTTCAGGAGTTGATGCGCCAAGGTGAGGCATAGCAATAACCTTATCATTAGCCAGAAGTTTCTCATCAGCAAAGTCAGTTACATAAGCCGCAAGCTTTCCGCTCTCCAATGCTCTTTCAACTGCTTCATCATCAACAAGTTCACCTCTTGAGAAGTTAAGAAGTCTTACTCCGTCCTTCATTTTTGCAAATGCAACATCATTAAACATACCCTTTGTATCCTTATTTGCAGGAACGTGAACTGTTATATAATCACAGTTTGAGAAAATCTCATCAAGAGATGTTGTTTTTCTTGCTGCTCTTGTAACATTCCAAGCAGCTTCAACAGATAAGAACGGGTCATAAGCAATAACATTCATACCGAGAGCATGAGCTGCGTTTGCAACCTTAACACCGATTGCACCGAGACCGATGATACCCAGTGTCTTGCCCATAATTTCAGGACCGGCAAAGTTTGACTTACCCTTTTCAACCAGCTTTGGAACATTTTCGCCTTCGCCCTTAAGAGTTTTCGCCCAGTTAATACCCTGAACGATACCTCTTGATGCAATCAAGAGACCTGCAATAACAAGTTCTTTAACTGCGTTTGCATTAGCGCCCGGAGTATTGAAAACAACAATACCCTTCTCACTGCACTTATCAATCGGGATATTGTTAACCCCGGCACCTGCTCTTGCAACGGCAGAAAGGCTTTGGGGAAGCTCCATTTCGTGCATATTAAAGCTTCTTAAAATTATGCCGTCAGGATTTTCTATTTCATCACCACAAGTATATTTGTCATCAAATATATCAAGACCGATTTTAGCAATTTTATTAAGTGTCTGAATTTTATACATTAGAGTAACCTCCGATTATTTATTTTCAGCTTCGAACTTCTTCATAAAGTCAACCAAAGCCTTAACGCCTTCAACAGGCATAGCATTATAGATGCTTGCTCTCATACCGCCTACAGATCTGTGACCTTTAAGGTTAACAAAACCATTAGCCTTTGATTCAGCAACAAATTTAGCATCAAGCTCTTCATTTCCTGTAACAAAAGGAGCATTCATTAAGGAGCGGTCCTTAGGAACAACTGTTGCCTTAAACATATCAGAGGAATCAAGATAATCATAAAGCATCTTTGCTTTATCTTCGTTAATCTTCTGCATTGCAGCAATTCCGCCCATCTTTTCAATCCATTCATAAACAAGACCGCAGATATATATTGCATAAGTTGGAGGTGTGTTGAACATTGAACCGTTTTCA
>JAZRTD010000203.1:0-2321 GCA_045651845.1 Clostridia bacterium
GGTTGCAACCTTCCAGCCAAGCTTTTTAGCCGCATATCCTAAATGCACTTCAAGAACCTGACCGATGTTCATACGGGAAGGAACGCCCAGAGGGTTTAAAACAATCTGGAGCGGAGTTCCGTCTGGAAGGAATGGCATATCCTCTTCAGGGAGAATTCTTGAAATAACACCCTTGTTACCGTGACGGCCCGCCATTTTATCACCAACAGAAATCTTTCTCTTCTGAGCGATATAACATCTGACAATCTGGTTAACTCCCGGCGGAAGTTCGTCGCCGTTTTCTCTTGTGAACACTTTAACATCAACAATGATACCATATTCACCGTGAGGAACACGGAGGGAAGTATCACGGACTTCTCTTGCCTTTTCACCGAAGATTGCACGAAGAAGTCTTTCTTCAGAGCTTAAATCAGTTTCGCCCTTTGGTGTAACCTTACCAACCAAGATATCACCGCTTTCGACCTCTGCACCGATACGGATAATACCGCGTTCGTCAAGGTCGCGAAGAGCATCTTCGCCAACATTCGGGATATCCCTTGTGATTTCTTCAGGTCCGAGCTTTGTATCTCTTGATTCAAGCTCGTATTCTTCAATATGAATAGAGGTTAAGATATCCTCTTTAACAAGTCTTTCATTGATAAGCATAGCATCCTCGTAGTTATAACCTTCCCAGGTCATAAATCCGATAAGGATGTTACGGCCAAGACCGATTTCGCCATTCTTTGTTGAAGGTCCGTCGGCAATAATGTCACCAGCCTCAACTCTTTCGCCATTGACAACGATAGGACGCTGGTTGATACACATACCCTGGTTGGAGCGTGTAAACTTGATAAGCTTATACTTATCAGTTTCGCCTGAATCTGTCTTGATTTCAATGTGGGTTGCAGAAACCTTTGTAACTGTACCAGCGTTTTTAGCAAGAACACAAACGCCGGAGTCTCTTGCAGCCTTATATTCCATACCTGTACCAATAATAGGTGATTCAGGCATTAAAAGCGGAACAGCCTGACGCTGCATGTTAGAACCCATAAGAGCACGGTTAGCGTCGTCATTTTCAAGGAACGGAATCATTGCCGTTGCGATAGAAGTAACCTGTCTTGGAGAAACGTCCATATAGTCAACACGGCAGTTTCCGGGCTGAGCAGGAACTTCAAGGAACTGGTCCTTAAATCTTGTAACAACCTTGCTTGATAAGAATTCACCATTTTCGCCAAGCTCTTCGTTAGCCTGAGCAATGTAAAATCCTTCTTCAGTATCGGCTGTCATATATTCAACTTCGTCGGTAACTATACCCTTTTCCTTGTCAACCTTACGGTAAGGAGCCTCAATGAAGCCGTATTCATTAACCTTTGCAAAACCGCTTAAAGAGTTGATAAGACCAATGTTCGGACCTTCAGGTGTTTCGATAGGACACATACGGCCGTAGTGAGAATGGTGAACATCTCGAACTTCAAAGCCTGCTCTGTCTCTTGAAAGACCGCCTGGACCGAGAGCTGATAATCTTCTCTTGTGAGTAAGCTCGCCGAGAGGGTTAATCTGGTCCATAAACTGTGAAAGCTGTGAAGAACCAAAGAATTCTTTAACAGCGGAAGTAACAGGTCTTATATTGATAAGAGTCTGCGGTGTAATAGAGTCTAAATCCTGTGTTGTCATTCTTTCTCTGACAACTCTCTCCATTCTTGCAAGACCAATTCTGAACTGGTTTTGCAAAAGCTCGCCAACTGATCTTAAACGACGGTTGCCAAGATGGTCAATGTCGTCTGTGTGACCGACTTCGTGAGCTATATTGCACATATAGGAAATAGATGCAATGATATCATCGATTGTGATATGGCTTGGAACAAGCTCATAACGACGGGATTCGATTTCCTTTTTGAACTCATCAGAGTTAACATCAGGATACTGAGAGAGAATTTCGTTGAGAACAGAAACTCTAACCTTTTCCTTGATGCCGTAATCTCTTGGGTTATAATCAACGATGCTCTTAAGGTCGACCATATTATTTGAAATGACCTTTGTGGTCTTTCCGTCATCGTCAATTTTAATGTTAATTGCATTAATCCATTCTTTTTCAAGAGCGGCAGCGATGTCCCTTGTAATCATTTCACCCTCGGAAACAAGGATTTCGCCTGTTTTTTCTGATGCAATAGTATCAGCAGAAACCTGTCCAACAATTCTGTCGGATAAAGCAAGCTTCTTGTTAAACTTAAATCTTCCAACATGAGCCAAATCATATCTTCTCGGGTCGAAGAAGAGGTTAGTCAAAAGGGTTTTAGCGCTGTCAACTGTCGGCGGTTCGCCCGGACGGAGCTTTCTGTAAA
>JAZRTD010000204.1:0-2436 GCA_045651845.1 Clostridia bacterium
GAAAATTTCCGAATATGCAAATGGGCTGGGTCTTGGCGAAATCGGACTTGACAGAGATGTTTCGGAGCTTAGCGGAGGACAGAGAGCAAAAGTGCTTCTTGCAAAGGTTTTGCTGGAAAATCCTATGATTTTGATTTTGGACGAGCCAACAAATTTTCTTGATGAGAATCATATAAACTGGCTCACAAACTTTTTGCAAAACTATGAAAATGCGTTCATTCTGGTATCTCACGATATGCCGTTTTTGACCGCTGTGACAAATGTTATCTATCATCTTGAAAATACTGCTTTAACAAGGTATAAGGGGACTTATGATGATTTTTTAAGAATGTATGAGCTAAAAAAACAACAGGTTGAGCAGGCGTATAAAAAACAGCAGAAGAAGATTGCCGATTTGGAGGATTTTGTCGCAAGGAATAAGGCAAGGGCAGCAACTGCAACTCTTGCAAGGTCGAGACAGAAAGAGCTTGATAAAATGGAGAGAATCAGCATTGCTCCCGAGAAAATCAAACCGTCTTTCTCGTTTAAAAGCGACAGAGCACCGGGCAGAGTTGTTATTTCTGCAAAGGATATGGTTATAGGCTATGATTCGCCTCTTACCAAAAAAGTTGATATTGTTATTGAAAGAAATAAAAAAATAGCAATAAAGGGCGTAAACGGACTGGGAAAATCCACGTTGCTTAAAAGTCTGCTTAAAATTATTCCCACTCTTGAGGGAGAAATTCAGCACGACCAGTTTATGAATGTCGGATATTTTGAGCAGGAGGAAAGCGCATCGGACAAAACAGCACTTCAGGAATTCTGGGACGAATTTCCGTCTCTTACCAATGCAGAGGCAAGAGCGGCTCTTGCAAGATGCGGGCTTACAACGGAGCATATAACAACACAGATGAGAGTTTTATCGGGCGGAGAAAATGCGAAAGTCAGACTTTGTAAGATAATGCAAAGCCCTGTTAATGTTCTTGTTCTTGACGAGCCGACAAACCATCTTGATGTTGCGGCAAAGGAAGAGCTTGCAAAGGCAATTAAGGAATTTAAAGGTACAGTATTGCTTGTTTGCCACGAAAGTGAATTTTATACGGGTATTGTTGACGAAATCTGGGATGTATCAGAGTGGAGCACAAAAGTATTGTAAATTTGTTTGATTTTTTATTTTATTTATAGTATAATTGTTTTATTATATTGAATTTTTGGAACAATAGGAAGTATAGGAGAAACTATGGAAAGAGTTGACGCGACAGTTATAAAGGAAACTAAATATATTGCTGTGTTTGTAACCCTTTTGAGCGCGGTTATGCAAGCAATATTTTTGATAATCGGGAAATGGGATTACACGGTTTTACTGGGCAATCTTTTAAGCGGAGGCTGCGGCGTGCTTAATTTCTTTCTCATGGGATTGACAGTTCAAAAAGCGGTTTTAAAAGATGTTGAGGACGCTAAAGCTAAAATGAAGGTTTCTAAGACTTACAGAACTTTATTTCTTGCAGTTGTTCTTATAATTGGTTTTACGGTTCCCTGTTTTAATAAATGGGCGACTGTTATAGCGATTCTGTTCCCCAGGATTGCAGTGGGATTCCGTGCAGTTATTAAGGAATAGGATACGGTTTTAATGTGAGGGGGATAACATTTGGATAAAAAACATAAGGGATTTATTGCATTTGATATTTTATATATCTGTATGATGATTTTGCCTGTTCTGTTTGGCATTGTTATTAAGGTCTTGACTGCTCCCCTTAGCGAGGGAATACAGATTTCAGGTGCGAGAATTTATTATACACACCCTGCCCCGTTGCAGGATTTAGTTATTACAGAGGCGCAGATTAATTCCTGGATTGTTATGGTTTCAATTTTGGGACTGTGTCTTTATCTGACCCACGGGCTTAAAACCCGTGATATTCTTAAGAGACAACATATAGCTGAGTGGGTTGTTGAAACGGTTGAAAAAATAGTTGTTGGCAATATGGGTGAATATTTTGTGGGGTTTGCGCCATTTATTACGGCAATGCTGGGGCTGTCGGCATTTTCAAGTCTTTTGTCGCTAACAGGACTTTATCCGCCTACATCGGATTTAAATGTTGTTGCAGGCTGGTCAGTTCTTGTGTTTATTCTTATAACCTATTATAAGCTTAAATGCGGACCCTTACACTATATAAAAAGCTTTGCGGACCCTGTTCTTTTGGCACCCCTTAATATTATAAGCGAGGTGGCAACGCCTGTTTCAATGGCTTTTCGTCATTACGGGAATGTTTTATCAGGGGTTGTTATATCTGTCCTAATTGCAACGGGACTTTCGGGGCTTTCCAATTTGGTATTGGGTTGGATTCCTGGTTTTTTTGGGGAAATTCCACTTTTGCGCATAGGGATTCCTGCTATTTTGTCAATTTATTTTGATTTATTTAGCGGATGCCTTCAGGCATATATATTTGCAATGCTTAC
>JAZRTD010000205.1:0-1187 GCA_045651845.1 Clostridia bacterium
TTCAAATGAGCATTTTAGAAATGGATTAACTTTATGGGATTTTGCAAAATATATTATAATGTCGTCGGTTTTGTATGCCTCATCATATTTCCTTTACAGGAAAAGGAGAATGGAAACGGCTGGAGATGTTGCAGGATTTAAATGCCTTAACCCGATTTTTAAGTATCTTGTAACCTTCCTTGCAACAATGTTTGGTTTTGCGGTATTTGCGTCATATATGGGCGAAAATCCGTTTGTCTTTGCCATAATTATTGCGGTTATCGGCATCGTTGCCTACACTGGCTCTGAAATGATTTTAAAGAAAACCCTTAATGTTTTGTATTCCTGGAAAGGTTATGTGGTTTATGCCTTGGCTTTTTCAGGCATAATGTGTCTTTTCGCATTTACCTCTTTCTTTGGATATGAAACCCGTGTTCCAAAGCCATTGGAGATTGAAGATGTGGCGGTTTACGAATATTACAGATGGGGTGAGCCATATTCCGAGAGTGACGAAATAATCGAAACTGCAGTAAAAATCCACAGAGAGTTTACAAAGGGAAATATCCCCAAAATTAATGAATACGGCGTTCCCCGTTCGCAGATGTATACAAGAATACATATTGAATACAGGCTGAAAAACGGAAAAACAATGAGCCGTGTTTATCCCGTATCTATTGTAAAACGAAATGAAATTATGAACAGGCTCTATGCCTTTGAGGAATACAGAAAAATGTGCGAAGAGGTGTTTGTTGAGGATTCGCTGATAAAAGGTGTGTTTGTCAATGATAAGATAGAGGTCGCCGATTATGAGGGACTTTTAGAGGCAATCCGAAGGGATACAAGTGTTATGAGCTATGAAGAACTTAATCCAATGGTGTATGAGGAGGGAACAATCCTTTACGGCATAAGCATTGAATATAAGGTTATAGAGAAAAATAGTGATAACAAGCCATATTCATATTTGAGCGGAATATATGTGGAAATCACAGAGGAATATGAAAACACAATAAAATGGCTTGAGGAAAACGGATTTAAATTAAAGAGTGAGTTAATGATAGATTAAGAAAATTGTTCAGACATCTAAAAACGAAGGTATATTTTGTGAAATCGTTTTCGTCGGCGTACAAAGGTACTCCAGAGAACGATTTCGCAAAAAGCAAACAATGCCAAGGGAAACTCGATGTTTTCCTTGGCATTTACATTTGATT